>JBFYRF010000198.1:0-2956 GCA_041302385.1 Anaerolineales bacterium
GTTCCGAAGGCTGACCGCCGACCACACCGCGATCCTGATCAGCCATCGCTTCTCTACCGTGCGCATGGCCGACTGCATCTACGTCGTCGAAAGCGGCACGATCAAGGAGCGCGGCAGTCACAACGACCTGCTTGCCCTCGGCGGGACCTACGCCCGCTTGTTCACGCTGCAGGCCGAATCCTATCGGTAGGGTTCGGGAGAACGCCCCCAGGGGGCCCTGCACTCCTCCCATCCGCCAAACGCGTGTTCCTGCGCCGCGGCCTGCTGCAGGAGGCGGGCTGCTGCATTACGAGATCGAGCGAAAGTCAAGCGGGCTTGCCCTGTCGCTCCAGCTCTGGCAGCCCCTCGATGCCGCAACTCCGCGCGCACTGAACTGTGGATCCAAGGGAGAGTGCAGCGGGGTGAGGGCAAAGTAGCACCTCGGGCGACGATCTGGATCCGATCCGCACGCCAGTGGATCGGGCGCAGCTTCGCCTGGCGCCCGGTTCGGTGTGCCCGCAATGGTCTGGATGCTATACTCCCGGCGCGACCCGCCCGGTGGAGGTCCCCATGCCCAAGCGCATCCGCATCACGGCCGGCAGAGTGTCGGCCATCGCCGAGCTCGACTCTTCCCCGACTGCGCAGGAGATCTGGAACGCCCTGCCCTTCGAGGCTCCCGCCAGCCGCTGGGGTGAGGAGGTGTACTTCGAGATCCCGCTACAGCTGGAGGAGGGCGCCGGAGCGCGGCAGGTGATGCAGGTAGGCGAACTTGGATACTGGCCGGTCGGTTCGGCATTCTGCATCTTCTTCGGGCCGACCCCGGCCAGTGACGATGACGCGCCGCGGGCTTACAGCAACGTCAATCCCTTTGGCAAGCTGGAGGGGGACGCCAGCGTGTTCGCCGCTGTCCGCAACGGAGCGCGGGTGACCGTCGAGCGCGCCGGGTAGGCTGGAGGCTGGCTTCAGCCGGCGTCGCCGGCCAGATCGGTCTTCTCCCTCAGCGACTTCAGCATGTAGCTCTCCCCCAGGCGGTAGCCCAGGCGCCGATAGTAGGGCCGTGTGCCAAGGGCCGCGATGATCGCCATGCGCTGAAAACCGGCGTGCGCAGCCACCTCCTCGCCCCACGCCACAAGTCGGGCACCCACGCCGGTGTGCTGTGCGGCACCGTTCGAGGCATCACCCAGCGGAAGCGAAGGTCCATACACGTGCACTTCACGGATGATCGCCGATCGGGCGAGATCGGGCAGGCCCGTCGAGGCCGAGCCTACCTCCGGAAGCCAAAGCCGCAGGTATCCTGCCAGGCGGTCGTTCGCCGTATCGAACGAAAGGAAGTGCTCCACGCCGCCGGCGGCGGCGTAGCTCAAACTGCGCGGCTGCAACCCGTTGTCGGGGATGTGCGTCGAGCGGACCTCGCGGCAGCGAATGCAGCTGCATGTCCGCCCACGCTCGCTCAGGGCGCGCAAGACATCCTGCCGCAAGCTGGTGCGCCGGTTGCCTTCGAGAACATGATGGGAGGGAATGTCGCGCACGACTCGGTTGACCCGGCAGTAGCGAGGGATCGATGGCTTGAGGTCCGCCAACAGGTCCACCAGTTCGCCAACCGTGTAGGGAACGTACTCGCCGCGCGCCCACGCCTCCGCCAGCCCCGTCCCCGGCAGCAGCTGCGTCGGGTAGATCTTGAGTTCGTCGGGACGCAGGTCCTCCAAGGCCCACAACCGGGCGAAGTCCTCGCGATCAGTCTCGGGCGTCGCGCCGAGCAAGTTCGGCATCCAGTGCAGCACGAGCTTGAAGCCGGAAGCCCGCAACAGGCGCATCGCTTGCCGTGTGGCGGCCAACGTGTGACCGCGTCGGTTCAGCTGCAGCAGGCGATCGTCGCAGCTCTGCGCACCGAGCTGCACCTTGGTCACGCCGAGCCGACGCAGGTGAGCGATCTCCCCCCGGCTGACGCAATCTGGGCGCGTCTCGATGGACAGCCCGACGTTGCGGTGTGCCGCAGCCTCATTGGCGGCCTGAGCCGCCTCCAGCCCCGAGGCCGGTGCGCCGTTGAGCGCCTCCAGGCAGCGCTGCACGAACCAGCGCTGGTAGGCACGCGGGTAGGCGCTCCAGGTCCCCCCCAGAATCAGCAGCTCGACCTTCTGCGTCGGGTGCCCGATGGCCTGCAGCGCCTCTAGCCGGGCGGTCACCTGCGCCCACGGATCGAAGGCATGCTGCAAGGCGCGCATCGCCCCCGGCTCGTCCGCCAGGTACGACTTCGGCATGCGCGCTTCCGTCGGGCAGAACAGGCATTCACCGGGACAGGCATGGGGCGCGGTCAGCACCGTGATCGTGGTCACGCCCGACAACGTGCGCACCGGCTTCATGCGGATCTGGGCCAGGACTTCCGGCGCCGGGAGCCATTCGCCCTCGGCAACCAGTGACCGGTAAACATGTACCAGCAGGTGTTTGGGGAGATGGCCACCATCCGGCTGAGGCCGCGCCCGCACGGCGCGTTCGAGGGGCATCCCGGCGCGGACCTCGGCCAGCACTGCGCGTGCCAGCGACAGCTGCGCCGGCGAATAGCACCGGGCGGACAACCAGGCTCGCTGCCGGGCCGCTAAGGCTGGGGTGGTGTTTCTGCCCTCGGACATGGTATCCCGTGGCCGTATAATGCCGCCTGTGCACCCTGTAGTCGTCCAGCGGCTGTTGGCACTCAACGCGACATTCTACCAAGCCCACGCGCGGTCCTTTGCCATGACACGCCGTCGACCTCAGCCGGGGGTCGAGGCCGTCCTCCAGTCGATCGATCGCTCGGCCAGCCTGCTGGACATCGGCTGCGGCCACGGCGTGGTTGCCCTGCAGCTCGCCCTGCAGGGGCACCTTGGCGGGTATATCGGAATCGATGCCAGCCCGGACTTGCTGGAGCTTGCCCGCCCGGCTGTCCGTCAACCCGGAGTCACGTACGCCGTCGCCTATCTGGCCCAGCCTGGCTGGAGTGACG
>JBFYRF010000247.1:0-4827 GCA_041302385.1 Anaerolineales bacterium
CGCGTCGTTCGACGGCATGCGCCGCGCTGGGGCGGCCTACCTGTGCCGGTCCTGGTCAGCGTATTGGCTCAGGATGAACGCGAGCTGGCGCGCCTCGTTGCCGGGCTGGAAGGTGTTCCCGAGGTCTCCGGGCTGGTGCTGATGCTGCCGCTGGGGGAACTCGAGACTGTGAGCCGCTGGGTGCAGTTGGCCCGGGGGCTGGAGCGGCCGGTGGTAGCGCTGATGCCGCTTGGCGTGCCGAGCGAAGCTGCACTGGCTGCAGCCGAGGCTGGGGCCTCCGCCATCCTGCTGGGCCCGCCGCGCGGCGCTCTCGAGTGCGACGACCGCTGGGTGGAGGGCAGGCTGTACGGGCCTGCGCTCTACCCGTTGGCGCTGCAGGCCGCCCGCGAGCTGGCTCCGATCCTGCCGGTTCCGCTGATTGTCTCCGGCGGGATCGCCACACCGGCTCACGCCCGCGCCTGTCTGCAGGCCGGCGCGGCCGCGGTCGGGCTCGACTTCATCTTGTGGAAGAATCCGCAGGAGTTTCTCGCCGACGAGGCCTGGGCCTGATCAGCCGTTGGCGGCAGACGGCGCCCGCTCGAGCAGGATCGTCACCGGCCCATCGTTCATGATCTCGACGCGCATGTGCGCGCCGAACACCCCCAGCCTGACGGGCACTCCCTGCGCCGAGAGGTGGTCGGCGAACCGCCGCACCAGCGGCTCGGCCAGCTCTGGCGGGGCAGCCTCGGTGAAGCTCGGCCGACGGCCTTTGCGCACATCGGCGTACAAGGTGAACTGCGAAACAACCAGCGCCTCGCCGCCCGTGTCCAAGATCGAGCGGTTGGTTAGCCCCTGATCATCCTCGAACATCCGCAGGTGGGCCACCTTCTCGGCCAGCCAGGTCGCCTCGGCCTGCGTGTCGCCATGCCCGACGCCGACCAGCACGTTCAGTCCGGGGCCGATCTCGGCGACCAGCTGGCCATCGACCGAGACCGAGCTGCGGCGGACGCGCTGCAGCACCAGCCTCACTGAGGATCTGCTCCGAGCTCAGGGGAGTCCGACGGCATCGCGCACCTCGGCCATTGTCGCCTGGGCGATGACTCGCGCCCGCTGCTCACCCTGGCGCAAGATGTCCCAGATCTCGTCCGGCCGGGCCGAGAGCGCCTGGCGCTTCTGGCGAAACGGCCCCAGGTGCTGATTCAGATTGGCGGCAAACTGCTTCTTGCAGTCGACACAGCCGATGCCCGCCCGGCGGCACTCGACGTCGATGCTGGCCACCTGATCCGCCGGCGAGAAGATGCGATGCATCGAGAACACGTTGCACACCTCGGGGTTCCCCGGATCGGTCCGGCGCACGCGCTGCGGGTCGGTGACCATCGTCATCACCCGCTGCACAGTCTCGTCACCACTCGCCGCCAGCTCAATGTGGTTGTTGAGACTCTTGCTCATCTTCTGCTGACCGTCGGTACCCAGCACCTTGGGCACCTCGGTGATCTTCATCTCCGGCTCGACCAGCACCCTCGTGCCGTAGCGGAAGTTGAACGAGCGCACCACTTCGCGGGCAAATTCGATGTGCGGCGCCTGGTCCACCCCGACCGGCACGAAGGACGCCTTGTACAGGGCGATGTCGGCTGCCATCAGAACCGGATATCCGACGAGCCCGTAGTTCACGTTCTGCGGCTGCAGGCGCACCTTCTCCTTGAATGTCGGCAAGTCGGTGAGTTTACCCAGCTGCGTGACCATGGAGAACAGCGTGTGCAGCTCGGTGACTTCCGGCACATGCGACTGGATGAAGACGATGGTCTGCTCCGGCCGGATGCCGGCCGCCAGCCAGTCGAGCGCCATCTCGCGCGTGTTCTCCTGCAGCGACTGCGTCGTGTCCAGCGTGGTGAGCGCGTGCAGATCGACGATGCAGTAGATGCAGTCGTATGCCTCTTGCAGGTCGACGTAGTTGCGGATGGCGCCCAGGTAGTTGCCCAGATGCTGGCGGCCCGTCGGCCGGGCGCCGGAGAAGACACGCTGTCGTTCGTCAGTCACGGCTTACCTGCCTTTCAAGATCCGCTTCACCATGCCGAGCACTTCCCCCGGCTCGGCGTGCCGCCCGGTCTGCAGCTTGGAGTATGCCAGCTTTCCGTCGACCTCGACCTCGAAGCGGCCCCCATCCGACGGCACCAGGGTGATCGCCTCGATCCGGTCCTCGTGCTCCTTCGTCAGGTCGGCCATCAGACCGATGGCCCGATCGGTATAGTGTCAAACCGCGCAGTAGGTGATCGAGATGCGCATCCTACCTGGCCTCCTGCGTGCTGCCCTGAGCTCGGGCTTCGCTGGGGGAGTGTACTACAGGCAGCCGTGCGGCAACCACGCGCTCGGGCACAAGGGGATATGCTACAATATGGCGCAGACCTAAGAGAGGAGTTTCCTATGCGAGCAGTCATGGCCTTCCTGATCGGATTGATCACCGGGGCGCTCATCGGCGCCTCGACGGCGCTTCTCCTGACCCCGTATTCGGGCGATGAGTTTCGCGGCATGATTGGCGATCGCGCCGGCGAATTCTCGGGCGAGGTGCGGGATGCCTATGCCATGCGCCGGGCCCAACTCGAGGCGGAGCTGGAGAAGCTGCGCCAGCGGTCGCCCGTCTAGCCCCAGCCCGGGGCATCGCCGGCCCGAGCCTTGACGGTCGGCCGACAGATCCAAGCGCAGCATGCGCGATAAGAAAAGCTGCGGGGCTCTGCCCCGCAGCTTGCTTGTTACCGACGGTCAGGCAACCGGCTGTTGCTAACGGTCCTCGACCGCAAACTGGTACTCCGCTGGCTGCCAGGTGTGGCGCGTGGCGCCCATGACCACCAGCACGGCGCTGTCGACGTCGCCTCCCAGGCTGAGGTCGACCTGGCCCTGGCGCCCGCCTTGCAGCGGGATCTCCGTCACCCGGACCTCGTCGCCGTACTCGACCAGCGCCAGGCGGAAGGTCTGCGGCAGGCGGTTGTACAGCCGGACGAACCCTGCCGGCTCCCAGCCGCCGTCATCCGTCTCGAAATCAGACTGATAGCCGACGGCATCGAGTTGCAGGTCGTCCACCATCAGTCCCTCACCGTTGACCGCCTGGTCGGTGACATACTCGAAGCGCAGCAGGACTTCCTGCCCAGCATACGCAGAGAGGTCGACCGATTCTTGGATCCACTGGCCGCCCTCGCCTCCGCCGCTGTTGCCCGTGTAGCCCCAGCCGTAGGAGTTTCCGAAGGGATCCTTGTCGGTGCCGGACGGGGTGCGGACCATCTCCCAGGTCTCCCCTCCGTCGGTTGAGGCCACCAGGTAGACGAAGTCCCAGCCGTCCTCGATCTCGAACCACAACTTGTAGTCGAGGCTGATCGGACTGGTCACGTCGCTGAAGTCGAAGGCCCGCGTCAGGGTCATGTCGGACTCGTCACCCCGATTCGACCAGAAGGCGTAGTCCCCCGAGTACGCCTCATCCGGGATCACCGGGATATGGGCCTGCCCCTCGAAGTTCAGGCGGTAGTCCCCACGGCAGTCGATCTCGATGAAGTCCACCCCGTACTGGTTCACGGTGCGGCTCTGCAGGCTCGATGGGCAGTCGGACACGGAGTCGTTCACCGAGGCTGCCGGCGCCGAGGGATACGAAGGGTAGTGATAGCGGCCGTCGCCGACGCGGCCGTCCTGCAGCAGCGTGGCCACCGCCCAGTCGAGCAGGAAGTCCTCCGCCCGCAGCGGCTCGCTGCTTACCGGATCGACCTCGCCGGTGAGCGCCAGCGCCTTGTCGATCGAGTCCAGGCCATTGGCCGGCTCGGCCACCAACGCCCGGGTGGCATCCGAGCCAAAGCGGTCCATGAAGTAGGCCATCACCAGGAAGGCCTGGCCGTAGTGCGCCGGATCGGTGTCGGGCGGCCAGAAGGTGAGCGGGAGATCCATGTCGTCGACAAACCAGTAGTCCGCTCCGCCGGGGTCATAGCCGTTGATGAACGTCGCCAGCTCGGAGAAGCCCTCATTCATCCAGCTCTCCTCGTTGCGATCGAGGTTAGCGTGGATCATATGCTGGAATTCGTGGGCCAGTGTCGAGTGGGCGTAGTCGTCCCCCACGCCAAGCGTGTCTGCGTTCAGGAAGAACATCTCATGCTCGTTGGAGTATCGGTTGACTTCGCGGGTTAGGCTGTCACTCGACGAGAAGTAGCCGGCGATCGAGTTGCCCAGGCCAGTGAGGTAGGCCATGTGCAGGCGCGGGTCCCCATCCACCCCTGGCATCCACTCGCTGCCGAAGAACTCGCGATTGGTCGGGTAGGCTTTGGACTCGAATTCGTCGACCAGGAACTGGACCTCACGCAGGTCGATTGCCAGCCCCTTCTCCACCCAGAAATTGACGTGGTCTCCGGCGTAGACCATTTCCAGGTCTTGCTGGAACTGTTCGTCGGTGTCGACGTTGGAAGCCCAGAAGGTCTTGACCGTCCCCACCGGGATCGGCGCCGCAGTCTTGGCGGCCACTCGCGGCGGATCGACGATGCCGCCCAGCCGCACCGCAAGTTCCAGCTTGTCAGAGATGGGCACGATCGTCTCGATCAGCGTGGCCAGGCTTTGCTCGGCCTGCGGGTCGGCCGGCAGCGCCGGCAGGGGAGTAGGCTCGGCGGTTGGCGTCGTGCTCACATCCGTCGGGCTCAAGATGGGCGTCAGCGGACGGAAGAACATGTCCTGCAGGTTCGACAGCGTGGAGGAGGTGAAAGCGGCCGCTGCCGACAGGGGCAGGACCAGACAACAGCAGCAAAGCAACACCACTAGCGCCCCACAGGCGATCCACCAACCAGAGGTCCTTCGGGTTCCCATTGAATGGCTCCTTCTCAAGAG
>JBFYRF010000274.1:0-4204 GCA_041302385.1 Anaerolineales bacterium
GACATCCGGCGCGGGCGCGGTTGCCTTCGACGACGACCGCAACCCAGACCATGGCCGGCGTGCAGGCGCGGTATCGTCACGGACACCAGGCATGCGCCTCGCACTCCAGAAGGGTGAACCCTCACTCTGCCTGCTAACCGACACGCGCGACCATCCACACGAGGATGCAGTCACCCGCGTGCGAGCTCCGTCGGCGGATGCGGCCTATGCCGCGTTGCCGGTCGGGAGTCCGATCCTCCGACGAGAGGGAACACCCTCGGATGGGCGCTTCGCAGGTGCTGTCGCTGGATTCACACACGCCTATGCGGCTGCGTTCCCGCGCTTCCAGCGCCGTTCGTCTCCGAAGGTAGCTACCCCCCAATCGAAGAGATGAGCAACCAGCAGGGCGGCCTGCACATGAAGCCGCCGGGTTGGGGAGCGATCGTCACTCTTGGCCGAAGGGTCTAGCAGGCTGCTGAAGAACGCCGTGCCATCGTCCAACCCTCTCCCCTAGCCCCTCCCCCTGCATGAGCCGACATCCGCGACTCACACGAGTCCCGCAGGGGAAGGGGTGGTATTCCTGGGGGGGTGGTGGGAGCCAAGCTCCTACCACCCCCCAGATCTTGTTCCCCCTCTCCACCACGGTTCGTGCCGTACCCGTGTGCCGACCGCGGAGATTGGGTCAGGAGGTGAGATCGAAAGCACGTTCTTCAGCAAGCTCCTAGGGAACGCGGATACAGGCGACCTGCCAGCCTGGCTGGAGCGGCTCCAGCCGGGGATCTGTGAGCCGACAGTCTTCGATGGCTTGGGGGCAGCGCGGGTGGAAGCGGCAGCCGGTAGGCAGGGAGACCGGATTGGGCGTCTCGCCATGAAGGATCGTGCGCTGGCGGCGCAGCCTGGGGTTGGGCACCGGGATCACTGAGAGCAGTGCCTGGGTATAGGGATGCTTCGGCGCGGCCAGCACCGCTCGCGTCGGACCGATCTCAACGATCCGTCCCAGGTACATCACGGCGATCCGGTCGGTGAAGTAGGCCGCCGTCCCGAGGTCATGCGTGATACACAGGATCGAGATGCCGCGTTCTCTACGCAGCGCGTCGAGCAGGTTGAGGATCTCAGCTCGGATTGATACATCCAGCATGCTCACCGGTTCATCGGCGATGAGCAGGCTCGGCTCGAGCACAAGAGCGCTGGCGATCACCACGCGTTGCCGTTGCCCCCCGGACAACTCGTGGGGTCGACGGTCGAGAAACGCTTCCGGGGGGTTGAGGCCGGCATCCGTCAGCGACTGGCAGACGGCCTTGACCATCTCCGCTCGGGTACCGGCCAATCCGTGCACCTGGAGCGGCTCGGCCACAGTCTCGAACACAGTCGTTCGTGGATTGAGCGATTCGTAGGGATCCTGGAACACCATCTGCATCTGGCGCCGCATGCGCTTGACCGTCAGGTCAGGCGACACGGAAGGTTCCCGCCGGTAGTCCTGGCCGTCGACCGCGGCCATCGAGGGAGTGGCCGCTCGCCTCCGTCGCTCGCCGAGATGCGTCACATCCTGTCCGTTGAAGCAGATCCTGCCGCCATCGGACTTCTCCAGGCCCATCAGGGTCAGCGCCGTTGTGGTCTTGCCGCAGCCGCTCTCCCCCACCAGCGCCAGGATCTCGCCTCGTCCCAGCTGGAACGAGACGCCGTCGACGGCATGCACCCACTGCTGAGGCTGACGGCGGAGGGCGCCCAGAATCCCGCGGGATACCGGGAAGACCTTGGTCAGGTTCTCGACCTTCAGAATGAGGTCGGCCTGCCGGCTCGAGGCGGATGGGCCGGGATCGGCCGGCATCATGCGACCTCCCCCCTGTCAAGGTGGCAGGAAATCCAATGCCCCGCCTCCAGCAGGCGCGGGGAGGGCTGTTCGGCGAAGCACGGTTCGAAGGCCAATGGGCAGCGTGCCGCGAAGCGGCACCCGGGCGGCAAGTCATTCAGCCGAGGCGGATGACCGGGGATGGAAATCAATCGTCCTGTCGGCCGGCTGAGATCGGGAAACGCCGCCAGCAATCTTCGGGTGTACGGATGGCGCGCGTTGTTGAAGATCGTGTCGACATCGCAATACTCCGCCAAGACCCCGCCGTACATCACCAGCACGCGGTGGCAGACCTCGGCGACGATGCTCAGATCGTGCGTGACGAAGATGATGGACAGTCCCAGGTTCGCTTGCAGCCCCTCCAGCAGCTCGAGGATCTGGGCCTGGATCATCACGTCCAGAGCGGTGGTGGGTTCGTCGGCGATGATCAGCTGCGGGCCGCAGGCGAGGGCCATGGCGATCATCGCCCGCTGGCGCATCCCGCCAGAGCATTGATGGGGATAGAGCGTCTCCCGGCTGCCCGGGATGCCCACCATTTCCAGCAGCTCGATCACCCTCGGGCGTGCCGCGTCCAGGCTTGGCGCCATCGCGTGCAGCACCAAGGCTTCGCCAATCTGGTGGCCGATCGTGCGCACCGGATTGAAGGCGTTCATCGCCCCCTGGAACACCATCGAAATCTGGCGCCAACGGACCTGGCGCATCTGGGCTTCGTCCAACTCCAGCAGATTCTGGCCAGCCAGGCGGATCTCGCCGGAGACGATCCGACCCGCTGCCGGGAGCAGACGCAGCAGGCTGAGCATCGCGGTGGTCTTGCCACAGCCGCTCTCCCCGACCAGACCTAACGACTCCCCGGTCTGCAGCTCGAAACTAAGGTCCTCGACGGCCTTGAACGTACCCTCCTCGGTTTCGAAGTTGGTCGAAAGCCGGCGGACCTCGAGCAGCGGGGGTTCAGGCAACAACATGGTCATCCGTCACCACGGGCTCGGCCAGTCCTCGATGCGGGATCATCTTGCTTTCTCCCTGAAGGTGATGGGTCTTCAGCCGCGGATTGAAGACCTCCTCCAGCGCATTGCCCACCAGGGTGCAGGCCAGGACCACCCAGACGATGCCCAATCCAGGCGCCACGATCGCCCACCATGCCCCGGCGCTGATCGCGCCCCGCGTGAAAGCATAGTTGATCATCCCTCCCCAGCTCAACGTCGTCGGATCTCCAAGCCCGAGGAAGCTCAGGGTCGACTCATCGAGGATCGACAGGGAGATGACCAGGACGGTGTTGGTCACCATCAACGGAAGCACCAGCGGAAAGATGTGCCGGCGCAAGATGTAGAAGTTGCCGGCGCCAATGGCTCTTGCCCGTGTGACGAATTGGCGTTCCTTCACGCTCAGGGATTGGGCGCGCACGATGCGCGCCGTTCCCGTCCACCCCAAGAATCCGATGACCAGGATGATGTTCCACAGGCTCGGCCCGAGGATCGCCACAATCACAATCATCAGCGGGAGATCAGGGATCACAAGGAAGATGTCGGTCAAGCGCATCAGGAAGTTGCCGATGCGGCCTCCCAGGAACCCGGCGGTCAGGCCGATCGTTCCGCCGATGATCATGGAAATCATCGCAGCCGTGAAACCCACCACCAGTGACACCCTGGCGCCGTAGACGAAGGAACTGAAGACGTCCTTGCCTCCGTCGTCCGTTCCCATGATGTGCTCCCGGCTGGGCTCGGCGTAAATGTCATCGATCGTGACCATGCTGGTTTCGTTTGGGTCGTAGGGCGCAATCCAGGGAGCGAAGACGGCCATGCCGATCACGGACCCCAGCATGATCACCCCCACCAGGCCCATTCGATTCTGGGTCAGCAGCTTCCAGCCGGCTTTCAGGCTTTGGCGCCAGCGTTGCAGACGAGGGGTCACGCGGTTCGCTCCAGCGCAGCAGCCGACACACCCGCCGCTGGATTCGCATCGGGTGATCGGCCTTCACGAGAGGAGTGCCAAGCGGGCCCTTGGGGAGCATGGCCAGGTGCCCCTCGGGTCACCTCCCGGTGGGTGGAGCCCGCAGCCGCCAGTTGGACTGCCCTAATCGCTTCGTAGCCGATGCTCATGGCGCTTTCACCCTTGGGTCCAGGTAGCCATACACCAGGTCCGCCGCCAGGTTGGCCAGGACGACGCTGACTGCAATCAGCAGGAAGGCGCCCTGCAGCACCGGGTAGTCTTGCCGGCGCACGGCATCGTAGATCATGCTCCCGATGCCAGGCCAGGAGAACACGGTCTCCACCTGGATGGCGCCTGCCACGGTGAAGCCCAGGTTGAGGGCGATCAAGGTCACGATGGGCAGCATGGCGTTTTGCATGGCGTGATGGCGCAGGATCTGCGTGTGGCTCA
>JBFYRF010000300.1:0-16979 GCA_041302385.1 Anaerolineales bacterium
GACGGAGCCTTCGGGCATGCAGCGCAGGGCGTCCTTCGAGGTCAGCGCCCCCTCTCGAGCGAGGAAGAACAGGCAGGCCGCCAGGAAGCTGTCGCCTGCGCCGATCGTGTCGACGACGTCCACCTTGGTTGAGGATGCCGAGGCCGTCACCCCCTGTGCCGTGCAACCGATCGCGCCTGCAGCGCCCTCGGTGAGAATAGCCAGGCTGACGCCACGCCGGAACCACTCCTGGAAGATGTCATCGGACGAGCGATCGGGATACAGCCAGTCGAGGTCCGCCCGGCTCAGGCGCAGAATGTCGACAACTTGCGTCCAGCCTTCGAAGCGAGTCCGGTACCCGTCGCGGTCCTGGATCAGGCTCGGGCGCACGTTGGGGTCAAGCGAGATCAGGCGCTGACCGGCCTCGCGCCGCATCAAGGCTTCCAGGCTGCTGGCACCCGGTTCCAGCAGCAGCGAGATCGAGCCGAAGTGCAGCAGCTGGACACTGGCAGGAAGTTGCGGGGGGAGATCGTCCGTCGTCAGCGATCGGTCGACGGCGGACTCGGCGTAGAACAGATAGCGGGGCTCTCGCGCGCCGCCTGCGTCCAGGTCGACGAACGCCAGCGAGGTCGGGCCGGGAGCGCGCAGCGTCAGCGAGGTGTCCACGCCGTTCTCGGAGAGGGTTCGCTGCAGGCGGTCGCCGAAGAAGTCTGTGGAGAGCTTGCCGAAGTAGCCGACGGGTGCCCCGAGGCGCCCCAGGCCGACGGCGATGTTGAAGATCGACCCGCCAGGCACAGGGTGGTAGCCGGCCCCGTCGGGGGTCGGGAGGAAATCGATCAGCGCTTCGCCGCAACACAGGATCATCTTGCTGGCCCCGACCGCTTGTGGCTACCGCACCACCGGCAGGCCAAGTTCGGCTTGATGCATCGGCGCAAGGTCTTTCCGGGTGCCACACAGCCTGGCGCAGACCGTTCGGCTGATGCCCTGGGGTCTGAACGGTTTGGCCTGCAGCCAGAACGATTGATCACCAGGCTCTCTACAGGCCGAACCTCTCCCAGAGTTCGTCGATGCGCGCCTTGATCTCAGGCGTCATCGCCACCGGCTTCGGCCAGCTCCTGGTGTAACCTTCCTCCGGCAGCTTGGCGGTGGCGTCGATTCCGATCTTGCCGCCGAACAGCGGCCGATACGAGGCGTGATCCAACTGGTCGACTGGCCCTTCACTGAGGACCGCGTCCCTCGACCAATCGACGTTCCCCAGCGCCTGCCAGGCGGACTGACTGAGATTCTGGACGTCGACCCAGGCGTCGAAGACCACGATCGCCTTGGCCAGCATCAGCAGCCCGAGGCCCCACAGGCCGTGGATCACCTTGCGCGCATGCCCGGGATAGCGCTTGTCGATCGACACCAGCACCAGGTTGTGGAACACCCCCTCGGCCGGCATGTTGACATCGACGATCTCGGGCAGGAAGAGCCGCATCAGCGGAAGGAATAGCCGCTCGGTGGCCTTGCCCATCCACACGTCTTCCATCGGAGGGATGCCGACCAGCGTGGCCGGGTAGATCGCCTCCCGGCGCCGGGTGATGGCAGTGACGTTGAAGACCGGGAACGGCTCGATGGGCGTGTAGTAGCCGGTGTGATCCCCGAAGGGCCCCTCCGGCAAATGGGTGTTGGGATCGACGTAGCCTTCGATGACAATCTCGGCCTGGGCGGGAACCTCGAGCGGGATGGTCTGGCAGTCGACGAACTCCACCGGTTTGCCGCGGATCCAGCCGGCGAGCAGGTACTCGTCGATGTTTGGCGGCAGGGGTGCAGAGGCGCACCACATCGCCGCCGGGTCACCGCCCAGGACGATGGCTGCCGGGATCGTCGGCCTGGCCTGGGCTCGGGCCACACGCTCGTGTTCCGCGCCGCCCTTGTGGCGCTGCCAGTGCATGAGCACCCGCCGATCGTCCAGGACCTGCAGCCGGTACATGCCTACATTGCGCGTGCCGGTCTCGGGATCGCGCGTGATCACCTGGGGCAGGGTGATGAATGGGCCGCCGTCCTCCGGCCAGCAGGTGAGGACCGGCAGCGACGACAGGCGGGCGGTGTCCTTCTCGATGATCTCGTGCACGGGCCCCGAGCGCACCTTGGAGGGCCCCAGGCCAATGGCGCGCAATGCCGACAGCATGTCCTGCCCGCGGCCGAGCATCCCGCCCAGCCCCTGCGGCAGCCGGAAATCGAGCAGCTGACCCAGTCGTTCGCCGAGCTCGTCGAGGCGCGTGACCCCGAGCGCCCGCGCCATGCGCTGCTCGGAGCCGAACAGGTTGGCGGCTACCGGTAGATCCTGCCCGGCCACCGACTCGAACAGCAAGGCGCGGTTGCGCTCCGCCGGCCCCTTGCACACGCGGTCGATGACCTCACTGATCTCCAGGATGGGGGACAGGGGGGAGGAGACGCGGACCAGCTGCTGTTGTCGTTCCAGATCGGCGATGAACTCATGCAGGTCCCGATACATGGCGAGTCCTTTCGAGGGACGATCGGCTCATCCCGAGGGGACGGAGCCCGGCTTGCGTGCCAGCGCCGAGAGGGATGGCTCGACGAGCAGGCTTCCGTCCGGGAGGACGATCGTCGGAACGCTGCGCAGCCCGTTGTTCACGTGGAACACGAAGGCTGCCGCCTCCCGATCGACGTCGGGGTCGATTCCATCGTAGGTGATCCCCTGCTGCTCGAAGAATGCCCGGGCGAGGCGGCGGGTGCCGCGCCCATCAGTCCCGTCGATCCGGATCGGGGCGGCGGACTCAGCCGGGTGAGCCACTGAGGTGATCCATGCAGCTGCTCGACCAGGAGTGGCCGTCGGAGGCCAGCAGGTCATCCGCCGCGGTCGGTCCCCAGGAGCCCTGCGGGTAGCTGCTCAGCCCGAGGCCGCCGGCGGCCTCCCAGGCGCGTTCGATCGGATCGACCAACTGCCAGGCGAGCTCGATCGTGTCTGCCCGCGTGAAGAGTGAGGCGTCGCCGGCGAGCGCGTCAAGCAGCAGCCGCTCGTAGGCATCGGGGATCGCGTCCGGTCCGAAGGCCTCGGCGTAGTGGAAGTCCATATCGACTGAACGCATCTCGCTCATCGTATCCGGCACCTTGACTTCGAACACCAGATGCATGCCTTCATCGGGCTGGAGGCAGATCTCGAGGGCGTTGGGGCGAATGCTGCGTCCGGGCGGAAGCGGGAACATCACGTGGGGGACCGACTTGAACTGGATCAGCACGCCGGTGGTCTTGGCTGCCATCGCCTTGCCGGAGCGCAAGTAGAAGGGCACGCCCTGCCAGCGCCAGTTGTCGATGAACAGGCGCAGGGCGGCGTAGGTGGGGGTGGTGGAGTCGGGCGCGACGCCGGTTTCCTGGAGATAGCCCTGGTACTGAGCGCGCACGGTCTCGCTCAACACCGACTGGGCCGCGATGGGCCGTACGGCGCGCAGCGCCTTGCTGCGCTCATCGCGCAGGGCGTCGGCGTCGAAGGACGAAGGCGGCTCCATCGCCACCATCGTCAACACCTGCATCAGGTGGTTCTGGAACATGTCGCGCAACACGCCGACCCGGTCGTAGAAGTCGCCGCGGTGCTCGACTCCCACGGTCTCGGCCACCGTGATCTGCACATGATCGATGTAGCGCCGGTTCCACAGCGGCTCGAAGATGCTGTTGGCGAAGCGGAAGACCAGCACGTTCTGCACAGTCTCTTTGCCCAGGTAGTGATCGATGCGGTAGACCTGGGACTCGTCGAGCACCTGGTGGATCGCCTGGTTGAGGGCTTGGGCCGTGGGCAGGTCGCTGCCGAAGGGCTTCTCCACCACCAGCCGGCGCCAACCGTGGGCCTGGGCGGTCATGCCCAGGGCGCCCAGGCGGGCGATCACTTCCGGATAGACGTGCGGCGGAGTGGCCAGGTAGTACAGACGGTTGGCGCCTCCGCTGCCCTCGCTCTCCAGCTCCACGAGCCGGCGCTCCAAGTGCTCGAGGTCATCGGCCGACGTGGGATCGCCGCGCAGCGTCTCGATCGTGGCGGCGAAGGCGTCCCATGCCGGGTCGCGCCTCGCCTCGAGCCCGAGCGCTGCCTGGCGCAGGTCGGCCCGGAACTCGGTTGTTGGCAGAACCGAGCGCGACATTCCAACCAGATGGAATCCAGCGGGCAGCCGGCCCTTGCCGGCGGCGTTGTACAGCGCCGGAATCAGCTTGCGCCGGGTGAGGTCGCCGGAGGCGCCGAAGATCACCAGCGTCGTCGAGTCCATGACGGAGAGATTCTAGCAGGAAACCCATCTCCGGCTGATATAATCCGCCGCCGTGTCCCATCGAATACACTCGCTCGCCTGGTTCGGTCTGGGCATGCTCATCGCCGGGATCGGGGTGTGGTTGGTCTACCAGCTCCCGCCTGTACAGCAGCGTCTCGAATGGCGCCTGGACGCGGCGGGCGGGATCGTGCGCGGCTGGATCCGGCCGGGGGACACGCTGCCGACGCCGGTCGGCGTGGCCGCGGCCGCGGACTTCACGCCGTGGCCCACCGCAACGCCGCGCCCGACGGGGACGGCTGACCCGCAGGCAGTCCCTACCCTGATCCCCACGCCGCTGCCCGCCGCCGTCAGCCTGCCAGCGCCCGCCTGGGAGAAACAGGACTGGAACAACTGCGGGCCGGCGACACTCGCCCTGGCCCTGCGCTACTACGGCTGGGAGGGTGACCAGCACGATATCTCCGATCTGCTCAAGCCGGACCGCGGGGACAAGAACGTGAATCCGGAGGAAATGGCCTACTATGTGCGCACTCGCGCCGGCTGGCTGGATGCCCAATACCGGGTGGGCGGCGACCTCGAGACGCTGAAGCGGCTGCTGGCCGCAGGGTTTCCGGTGGTGATCGAGAAGAGCCTGATCCTGCCTGAGAGCGAGGGTGGCGGCGGTTGGGCGGCGCACTACGTCCTGCTCACCGGCTACGACGATGCGGCCGGCACATTCACCACGCAAGACACCTACCATGGTGCCGACGTGCCGGTCTCGTATGCGGAGCTCGACGAGCGCTGGCGCGCCTTCAACCGCGTCTATATGATCATCTACGCGGTGGAGCAGGCGGAGTCGGTTTTCCGATTGCTGGGCGACGACGCCGATCCGGACCTCAACCGCCAGAATGCACTTGAGATCAGCCAGACCGAAGTGGCGGAGAGTTCGGATGACGCTTACGCCTGGTTCAACCTGGGTAGCAACCTGGTGTACTTCGAGCGCTATGGAGAGGCCGCTCGGGCTTTCGACACGGCGCTGAGCCTGGGGCTGCCGTGGCGCTTCACCCGCTACCAGTTCGGTCCGTACATCGCCTACTTCCATCAGGGACGTTTCGACGACATGATCGAACTGGCGGATGCGACCCTCTTTCGCACGCAGAAGGCAGAGGAGTCGTTGCTGTGGCGGGGTTGGGCGCGCTACCGCCTGGGCAGGGTAGGAGACGCGCTGCAGGATTTCCAGGCGGCGCTGGCGATCAACCCCAACTACCTGGACGCCCAGTATGCGGTCGACTATGCCCTGGGCGGCGGATGAAGATCGCGAATGACCTGCGCGGTCTCGGGCAAGAAGCGGGATGTCAAACCGGAGGTGAAGCATGATGATCAGTGAGAATCTGGCTGCGGCGATGAGCGCCCAGGTTGGGCGAGAGTTCGCGGCCTCCAACCAGTACGTGGCCATCGCCACCTACTTCGGGCGCGAGTCGCTCGAGCAACTGGCGAAGTTCTTCTACCGACAGGCGGCGGAAGAGAATGAACATGGCATGAAGTTTGTGCACTATGTGACCGAAGCCGGCGGAACCGTGGTCATCCCGGCGGTTGAGGCTCCTCGGCAAGACATCGCCTCAGCTGAGATGGCGGTCAGGCTCTCGCTGGATTGGGAGATCGAAGTTACCCGGCAGATCACGGCCCTGATGGACCAGGCGGTCAAGGAAGCCGACTATCTGGCGCAGGGTTTCCTGCGCTGGTTCATCGACGAGCAGTTGGAGGAGGTCACCTCGATGGAGAGCTTGCTCAAGGTGATCCAGCGTGCCGGCCCGAATGGCCTGCTATGGGTCGAGTCATACATTGCCAAGCGCGCCGGCCCGCACGAGGACTGAGCCGCGCTCGAAACGTCCCTCCAGGTCCGCCCGGCACGCGCCGGGCGGACCGCTTTCGGGAAGAGAGCGGCGGGCAGCGCGGCCCAGGAGTCTGCGCTGGGATGCAGGCCAGCGGAGAGTCGGGCAGGGTCCCGATCAGGGGAAGAGGGGGAGCTGCTGCGGCGGTCGCCGCCCCATCAGCGTCACATAGGGTGCGGCGCGCTCGGCAAGGATCCCCAACTGGCGCAGGTGTGAGAGCTCGCGCAGCGCTCCCTGCTTGCGGGCGTCCAGCAGCGTTTGGACGCCCTTCGGGCCGACACCCGGAATGCGCAGCAGCAGTTCAGGCGGGGCGGTGTTGATCTCGACCGGCGTCTCGGAGAGGACCCGGGCGGCGTAGGCAGTCTTGGGGTCGCGATCGAGGGGGAGGTTGCCGTTCGGATCGAGCGGCATGTCCTCCAGATCGAAGCCGTAGTCGCGCAGCAGGTACGAGGCCTCGTACAGACGATTCTGGCGCACCGAGGACTCCGGCGGTGCGTTCTCCAGGGGTGTGCCCCGAACCGGATTGAAGGACTGAAAGAACGCCCGCGCCAGGCCGAGCTGGTGGTAGGCATGCTGCACCGTTGACAGGATTTCGAGATCGGACTCGCCGGCGGCGCCGACAACGAACTGCGTGGCGCTACTTGCCAGGCGCGGCCCCTCTCCGTCCGGGGTGCGGGCCTGGCTGGCCCAGCGCAGTGGAGGCAGCAGCTCGCCCTCGAAGGACTTGCTCGGGGCGAGTGCCGGAAGCCGCTGGGGGTTGGGCGCCTCGAGGTTGATCGAAACCCGGCTGGCGATACGCATGGCCCGCAGGACCTGGTCGCGCTCGGCGCCGGGCATGAGCTTGAGGTGGATGTAGCCGCGGAAGCCGAAGCGCCGCCTCAGGATCTCAGCCGTGGCGATCAGCCGTTCCTGGGTGTTCGCTCCGCCGCCGGCAATCCCTGAGGAGAGGAATAGGCCCTGGACCACCCCTGCACGCAGGGCCTGATCGAATGCCCGCGCCATCTCCTCGGGGTGGAAGGTCACCCGGCGCTGGTCGTGCTCGGAGCGGAAGGAGCAGTAGTTGCAGTCGCGCTCACAGGCGGTTGTGAGCATCGCCTTGAGGAGCGGGAAGCGGCGGCCACCCGGGCCGGCGGCAGGGTAGATGGGGATCTCACGACCGGCGACGGCGTAGCTCGTCACACCTCGGGCGGGCGGTATGCCGCAGGCAGGTGTCCGGCCATCTCGGTCGGACGCATCGGCGGCGTCCTGGTAGGCGCCTTCGGCGGCGTAACGGAGCCGCTCCAGCAAGTCCATGACTCCAGGATAGCACAGATGTTCTAGCTTGGCAACCGACCCTGCCGGGCCAAGCGGCCATGCACCTGTGGCGGGGTCTATAATGCCAGTTGGCAGACAAGGAGGCGAAGGCGGATGACGAGGCAGGAGATGGACGGAGGCAGTGAGATGCGCTTCGCCGGCCGGCTGGGGCTGAAGGCGGAGAACGCGGTACAGCTGGCCGATACGATCGAGCGCGGCCTGGCCTACCGCGCCTTCGAGCGGCTGCAGGCGGACATGGGGGTCACCCATCGCGAGTTGGCCGGCTTGGTGGGGATCTCGGCGCGCACCCTGGCCCGGCGCAAGGGCGAGGGACGCTTGCAGCCGGAGGAATCTGAGCGGCTGGTGCGGGCGTCGCGCATCTTCGATGATGCGGTGATGCTGTTTGAGGGGGACAAGGTGGCTGCACTCAACTGGCTGCGCTCGCCGGCGCGAGCATTGGCCGGACGCAAGCCGATCGAGTTTGCCCGCAGCGAGGTCGGCGGGCGCGAGGTCGAGAACCTGATCGGCCGGCTGGAGCACGGAGTGTTTGGATGAGCTCGGCGGCCTGGCGGATCATCAAGACTCGCTACGCGGCCGAGGCCTTCAGCGGCGAAGGCGCCCGCCGCTTCGGAGGGCGCTGGACCAGCCCCGGACGGCCGGCAGTCTACACCGCCGAGCACGCCTCGCTGGCCGTGCTCGAGGTGCTGGTTCACCTCGGCAGCCCGCGCATCTTGAGCGCCTACAGCATCCTGCGTTGTGAGTTCGATCCAGCGTTGCTGCGCGCCCTCGACCCCGCCGAGTTGGCGGCGGACTGGCGCGCTTCACCGGCGCCGGCTGCGCTGCGCCAGATCGGCGATCGCTGGCTGTCCGAGCAAGGCTCGGCGGTGCTCCGTGTTCCGAGCGCGGTGCTCCCGCTGGAACACAACTTCCTGCTGAATCCACTGCACCCGGACTTCACCCGGTTGGTCCTGGGCGCGCCGGCGCCCTTCGAGTTTGACCCCCGTCTAGGCTGACTCTGCGGGGCACCCCTCCACCGGCGGCCGCCTCTTGGCAAGCGCGCCGGTCAAGCTGGTGCGCGGTTTGGGTCAGGATGGATGGCAAAGTCGGCTGCTTCGCTGGACAAGGGTATGCATCATTTGCCGCAGGCCTGACGATCTGCCTGGACGTGGCGCGCATCGATCCCGTCGGAGCCGCCGCCGGATCGGATCGAGGGCGCTGGGAAGTCCGTCGCGGCCGGTTTGGCCAGCCCACATCGCGCGCCGCCCTGACCGGCGGAGCCGGCATGGGGAAGCCTGGCGGGGCGCGGCCAGCAACGTCAGCGCTGGAGGTGGCCCTGCCAGAGCTTGTCGGTGCAGGTCTCAAGGCGGGCGAGCAGCGCCGCCCCTCCGGGCGTGGTGACATCGTCCTCGTTCTCGAACACGGCGTACGGAACACGGTGGTCGCCAAACTGCACCCAGGTAGGGTGTGCCTGGGTCAGCTCGTCCCAATCATCCGCGTGATACAGCTGTTCAAGTTTGGCGTCAGACAGGCCGTGTTGCAGGATGCTGTCGGGGCGTTGCGGATCGAATCGTTGGCGGTTCTTGCGCAGCGACTCGGCGTAGGAAACGCGCACATACAGGCAAACCGCTTGCTGCAGGATCGGCGGGCTGAGATGGGTATACGCCGCGCGGTATCCGCCATGCTCCTTCCCACGCGAGAACTCAAGCACGACCGTGTGCGGTTGACGCTGGTCGCGCAGGAGCTTCTCGTAGGCCAGGCACAGGCGGCGGATCAACAGGTGCCAGAAGTCGTGGTGCAGGAAGTACTCGTCCGGGGTTGTGTGCAGGCGTGGGCGGCGGAAGACCTGCTCCAGCAGTCGATCCTCCTCGAACCAGGACCATAGCAGCGGAAAGTCGTCCAGCACCTGCAGCGGCCCGAGGTGAAAGCGGCGGCGGCGGACTTCGTCCGGCAGCTGCGTCAGGGCTTGCAGGATCTCGCTCTTGCCGGCCGCCGGCCGGGCGTTGAGGATCAGGACCGGGAAGATGTCCGGCAAGGTCAGCCTCCTGCGCCAGATCGCGGTCGGCGCTCAGCGAGTTGGGTTCCGGTGCAGCGCCGGATCCCCGGGTGTCCAGCCGCGGCGCCCAGCCCCAGCGGCTCAAAACTGGCGGGACCACTCCTTGGGCCAGCGCTCGATCACGACCTTGGTCTGGGTGAAGAACTCGACGGCGTGGCGGGATTGGCCGTGGAGGGTGCCGAAGAACGACTCCTTCCAGCCGCTGAACGGGAAGAAGGCCATCGGCGCCGCCACACCGATGTTGATGCCGATATTGCCAGCCTGGGCTTCGTAGCGGAACTTGCGCGCGGCGGAGCCGCTTCCGGTGAACAGACAGGCCATGTTACCGAAGGCGCTGCGGTTCACCAACTCGATCGCCTCATCCATCGTTTCGACGTGCATCATGCCCAACACCGGTCCGAAGACCTCGGTCGTGGCCACGACTCCGTCCGGAGGGCAGTCCTCCAGGATGGACGGTCCCAGGAAGCTCCCCTTCTCGTAGCCGGGCACAACCAGCGGCCGGCCGTCCAGCAGCAGGCGGCCGCCCTCATCCAGGCCCCGCTGGACCAGCCCGCTGATGCGCTGCTTGGCCTGCGGCGTGATCACCGGCCCCATGGTGGTGGCCTCGTCCAGGCCGTCCCCGACCACGCGAGCGGCGGCCGCCGCCACCAGGCTTTCGGTGAAAGACTGGCGCGCCTCGCCGACGGTGATCGCCATCGAAGCCGCCAGGCAGCGTTGTCCGGCGTTGCCGAACACGCTGTCGGCCACAATGCGCGTGGTCATCTCGACGTCGGCGTCGGGCAGCAGGATCACCGGGTTCTTGGCTCCGGCCTGCGCCTGGACGCGCTTGCCGTTGGCCGAGCCGCGGCTGTAGATGTGGCGTGCCACCGGCGTCGAGCCGACGAAGCTGATGGCGCGGATCAGTGAGTGGTCGAGGATTGCATCCACCGTCTCAGCGCCGCCGTTGATTAGGTTGAACACCCCCGGGGGCAAGTCGAGCGTCTCCAGCAGCTCGGCAACCCGCTGCATCGTGATCGGGCAGCGTTCCGACGGCTTGACGATGAGGGTGTTGCCGCAGGCGAGGACATAAGGAAGGAACCAGAACGGGATCATCCCCGGGAAGTTGAACGGGGCGATGATGGCGCACACGCCCACCGGCTGGCGGATCATGTACTCATCAATGCCGGGGGCGATGTCCTCCGAAAACTCGCTTTGCAGCAGCGCCGGAATGCCGCAGGCCACCTCGACGTTCTCAATCGCTCGGCGCATTTCGCCCCGCGCCTCGGCCAGCGTCTTGCCGTTCTCCAGCGTGATCCAGCGCGACAGCTCTTCGAAGTGCTGTTCGAGCAGGTCCTTCATCTTGAACAGAAACTGGATGCGCCCCGTGGCCGGCGTACGCCGCCAGCCGGGGAAGGCGGCCTGGGCGGCCTGCGCCGCCTGCTCGACCTCCGACGGCGGTGAAAGCGGCACACGCGCCAGCACCTCGGCGGTGGCGGGGTTTTGCACCTCCAGCCACTCAGCAGAGTCGGGGCGGCGCCAGGAGCCGGCGATGAAGTTGGCGAGATCGGGGCTTTGGGTCATGACTTCTCCTGGGCGCAACGTGCTGCCGCCGATTGTACGTCAGTGTCCGGCCGAAGCGAACCGGGCCGGGCAGGGTTGATGCCAGTCCGGAAGAGATGGGAATCCGGCGCTTGATCGGCTGCCGCGGTACCTTGTATCGGCCTTTGAGGAGGGCTTCCCCATATCAGATGGCCCATTCAACCGCTACAATGACTTCAGGGAGGCGGCGTCGACTTGGGCATGCACGAATACGTCGGCGCCGGTGGAGTCTCAGGTCCCTCAGATGCGAGCTGCGCCGTGGTAGGCGGCGCGGGATCAGATTATCGGGAGCGGATACATGCTGACCATCTTCGTCGTGTCTGACGCCACCGGTGAGACCGCCGAGCGGGTCGTTCGTTCGGCGCTGGTGCAGTTTGAGCAGCCCGAGGTGCAGGTCGTGCGGCGGGGCGACGTGCGAACGGCCGAGGACGTCCGCCGGGTGGTGCTCGAGGCAGCCGGCGTCGAGTCCTTCATCGTCCACACGTTGGTCTCGGATGGCCTGCGGCGGGAGATGCTCGAGGATGCGCGAGCCCATGGCGTCGATGCCATGGATCTAATGGGGCCGCTGCTCGATCGTCTGGCCCACCACCTGCAGCTGAGCCCGCAGGAGCGCCCCGGCCTGTTCCAGCAGCTGGCCGAGCGCCGCGCCCGCGAGATCGAGGCGGTCGAGTTTGCCTTCCGCCATGATGATGGTCAGCATGTGGAAGACCTGGCTCGGGCCGAAGTTGTGCTGGTGGGCGTTTCCCGCACGATGAAGACGCCCACCATGTTGTATCTGGCGTATCGCGGCTGGTTCGCCGCCAACGTGCCGCTCATCCCCGAACAGGAGTCGCCCACGGCGCTGACCTCTCTTCCTCCGGAGCGGGTGTTCTGCCTGCTGATGTCTCCGAGCCGGCTGCTCGAGCTGCGCCACGCGCGGGCAGTCTACTTGGGCATCCCGGAAGTGCCGTACGCTTCGATTGAGGCGTTGCGCAAAGAGATGATCTTCTCTCAGGAGCTGGCGATCCAGCGCGGCTGGCAGCGCATCGAGGTCACCGGGAAGTCCGTCGAGGAGGTTGGGCAGGCGATCATGCTGCTACTTCCCGAAGGAAAGGGCTCCCGCTCCGCTTGACCCCCACGCCGGATTCGAGGGCGATTAGGTACGTAACGGGCCCGCGGTTGCAGAAAGGCCCGCTGCCTTCCGGGCTGCGTCGACCAGGGCAACGGGATCGCCTGCGGCCTGGAGTGGGGAGGATGCGCTCAGCCTGAATGGGGACCGGGCCGCCCCGCGCGATCGGCCCGACGGCCGGCGGACCAGCGGCGCGCCGCCTTCTCGATCTCGATCACCACGTACCCGGTCAGGCCAACGGCCAGAATGCGGGTCCAGGCTTCGAGCGGGATGGGGGCCGTGGAGAACAGCCGGTTCATCGCAGGCAGGTAGGTGAACAGCAGCTGTAGGACGAGCATGCCGCCGATGCTGACGAACAGCCAGCGGTTGGAGAACACGCCGATGCGGAACATCGACTCGGTGAGTGAACGGCAATTCAGCAGGTAGAAGATCGCCACCATGATCACCACGTTGACCGCCACGGTGCGGGCTTCCGCGATCGACGCACCCAGTGTGAGCTCCCACTCGTACAGGGCGAAGGCGCCGAGCAGGATCACCATCCCCACGAGGAAGATGCGTAGTAGCAGCGTACGGGTGAGGATCGGCGCCTCGGGATCACGCGGCGGGCGGCGCATAATCCCCGGTTCGCGTCCTTCCATCGCCAGCACCAGGCCGAGGATCGTGGCGGTGGTCATGTTGATCCACAGAATCTGGATCGGCAGGATCGGCAGGGCAATGCCGAGCATGATCGCCGCCAGGATGATCAGGCCCTGCCCCAGGTTGGTCGGCAGCGTCCAGGCGATGATCTTGGTCAGATTGTCGAACACGCTGCGCCCTTCCTCGATGGCGGCCTCGATGGTGGCGAAGTTGTCATCGGTCAGCACCATGTCGGCGGCCTCTTTGGCGACGTCGGTGCCGGTGATCCCCATGGCGACGCCGATGTCGGCCTGCTTCAAGGCCGGGGCGTCGTTCACCCCGTCGCCGGTCATGGTGACGACGTGGCCGCGCGCCTGCAGCGCTTCGACCAGCCGTAGCTTCTGCTCCGGCGTCACCCGGGCGAAGACGTGGGTGCTCTCGACCGCCTCGATCAGCTCGGCATCGGAATGGGCCACCAGTGCCCTGCCGGTGAGCACGGCTGCCGGACGACCGGGGGCGTGCTCGGTGAGGCCAGTCTGCCTGGCGATGGTCGCCGCGGTCAGGGCGTGGTCGCCAGTGATCATCTTGACGCGGATGCCGGCCTGCTGCGCGGCGCGCACGGCGGCGATGGCCTCGGGGCGCGGGGGATCGATCATGCCCTGCAGGCCGAGCAGGGTGAGGCCGAACCCGAGGCGGTGGTGGTGGATTCGGTCGGTCTCCGGCGGCAGGCTGAGGCGGGCGAAGGCCAGCACGCGCAGACCGTCGGCGGCCATCTGATCGGCCGCCTGATGGGCCGCTTCGGGATCGAGGGCAGCCGGCTTGCCGGCGGGGTCGAGCTGATCGCGACAGCGATCGATCAGCACCTCGGCCGCGCCCTTGATGTAGGCGACCAATTCCGCTGACTGCGGCATGCCGTGGAGCGTTGCCATGTACTGGTGCTCGGACTCGAACGGAATGGTATCCACTCGCCGGAAGCTCGTGGCGGCCTGGGCGGCCAGGCCGAGTTTGCCGGCGGCGGCCAGCAACGCGCCCTCGGTCGGATCGCCCTGCACGGTCCAACGTCCTTCCTGTTCGACCAGGCTGCTGTCGTTGCACAGCAGGCCGGCGCGCAGGATCTCCTGCAAGGCGGTCAGAGGCGACGTGGGCGGCTCGGCGCCGCGGCGGGTGATCGAACCTTGCGGGGCATAGCCCTCGCCGCTGACCTCGTGCCACTCGCCGCCTGCCCAGATTTCCCGGACGGTCATCTGGTTCTGGGTCAGCGTGCCGGTCTTGTCGGAGCAGATCACGGTCGTGCTGCCGAGCGTTTCGACTGCCGGGAGCTTGCGGATGATGGCGCGCCGGCGCGCCATGCGGGCCACGCCGATCGACAGGGTGATCGTCAGCGCCGCCGGCAGACCTTCCGGGATCATGGCAACGGCCAGGGCAATGGCGGCAGAGAGAGTCTCCAACGCCGGTTGGCCGCGAGTCACGCCCACGGCGAAAGTCGCGGCGGCCATGGCCAGGATGGCATAGAGCAGCACGCGGCTGAACTGGCGGATGCGGGTGGTGAGGGGAGTCTCGAGTGTCGGGGTCTGGGACAGCAGTTGGGAGATGCGCCCGATCTCGGTGTAGTCTCCGGTTGCCACCACCACGCCGGTCCCTTGGCCATAGGAAACCATCGTCGAGGCGTAGGCCATGTTGTTGCGGTCCGCCAGGGTGGTGTCGGGATCGTGCAGCGCCAGGGCATCCTTGGCCACCGGAGCCGACTCGCCGGTCAGCGAGGCTTCGGCAACCTGCAGGTCGCGCGCGGCGACCAGGCGCAGATCGGCCGGGACCTGGCTGCCGGACTGGATCAGCACGATGTCGCCGGGCACCAGATCGGCGGCGGGCACGCGCTGCTGACGGCCGCCACGCAGCACGCTGGCTTCGACGGTCATCGAGCGCGCCAGGGCCTCGATCGACTCTTCCGCCCGCGATTCCTGGATGTAGCTGACTAAGGCGTTGATCACCACCACCAGCAGAATGACAATGGCGTCCAGCGGATCCTTGAGCAATGCAGTGATCAACGCCGAGGCGAGCAGGATGTAGATGAGCGGGTTGTTGAACTGGTGCAGGAAGCGGACGAGGGCGCTCGTCCTCCGGCGAGGGGTGAGCTCATTCCGTCCGAAACGTTCACGGCGGTGCTGCAGCTCGAACAGGTCGAGCCCACGCTCGAGGTTCGAGTCGAGCAGTCTCATGGTCTCGGGCGCAGGCAGGTGATGCCAGTGCTTTCCGAGCAGCGTCTGCATGCTGCAGCTCCTGAGAGGATCGGCCGGGTCAGGCGACCGAAGGCGCCTCGGGGCGGCCGCGTGCTCTGTGAAGCGCCTGCCGGATCATCAGGAACTCGCCGAGGTTGTCCATGGTAAGCAGCCCGACCAACTGGCCGTCCCGCTGCACGGGCATGGTGTGACAGCCGCAGGCCTGCAGCTGGGCGGAGGCCTTCTCGAGCATATCGTTTGCCTCGGCGACTTCGAAATCCCGGCTCATCAGTTGGCTCACAGGGTCCTGGCTGCGGTCGTTCGCCAGCGCTGCCAGCACCGCATCGCGGGTCAGGATGCCGACCACAGCGCCGCCTTCCTCAACCGGGAAGTCGCGCTGTGAGCCCGACAGGATCAGCTGCACGGCGCGGCTGACCGGGTCCGCCGGCGACAGGCGCTCGAACCGCGTCAGCATCGCCCGGCTGACCGGGATCCCGCCAAGCGCTGAGCGCATCTGGACCATGCTCGCTTCCTGCGCCGCGCCGATCCAGACGAACAGGGCGATGAAGACCAGGAATGGGTTGCTGAACAGCCCAATGAGGCCGAACAGCAGTGCGATCCCCTGGCCCAGGCTGGCGGCCAGGGAGGTGGCCCGGGTGTACTCGAGGCGCGTTGCCAGCAGCGCCCGCAGCACGCGTCCGCCGTCCATCGGGAAGGCCGGGATCAAGTTGAACGCCACCAGGAACACGTTGACCGCCAGCAGCCGCTCGAGGAAGCCGCCGCTGGCCGTGCTGATCGAGCCGAGCGACACCCAGCCGCCCAGGCCAACCAGCACAATCGCCAACAGGACGGCGAGCACGACATTCACCGCAGGCCCGGCCACCGCCACCCAGAATTCCTGGATCGGTTTGTCGGGCATGCGTTCGAGCCGGGCGAGGCCGCCGATCGGGAGCAAGGTGATGTCCCGGGTCTTGATCCCGTAGCGGCGTGCCGTGAGGGCGTGGCCGTACTCATGCAGGATGACACAAAGAAACAGCGCCAGTGTGAATCCGATGCTGGACAGCACCGCCTCTCCCGTGCGAGCCTGCATCCACGCGCTCAGGCCGACCCAGCCGATGATCAAGAGGAAGGTGGCATGCACATACAAGTCCACCCCAGCCAGTTTGCCAATCTTCCAGGACCACTTCATCGTCCAAACCTCCAACAAGCCCCCAGGCCTTCGGGCGGAGCGCTGAGCACTCGCCCCTGACGTGCCCAATGCTAACCGGCTGTCCAGGTTTTGTCAAGGGCAGTATGACATGGGGGGCGAGGCGGGCGGGGACCCACGGTGACCCGGACCGAGAAGGTGTCACCCAGACCGCCCCGCAGCGAGAAGGTGTCATCCCGTGCGGAGCGAGGGATTTGCTTTGCGGCTTGTCCGCGCAGGGAACAAGCAGTTCCTTCGCCCGCGTGCCGGGGGCTCAGGATGACAAGGGCGAGAAGGGGCCATGCTGAGCACCGGGGGCTCACGGCGGCCTGCAGCGAGAAGGTGTTATCCCGAAGCGCCAGGGGTTCACCGCGGCACGGACCGAGGAGGTGTCATCCTGAGCGCCTGCCCCGCAGTGCCTGCCCCGAGCGAATGCGAGGGGAAGTGGAGGGGCAGCGAGGGATATGCTGTCGGCAGGGCCTGGTGCCTGCTTGGCGAAGGCGCGCGGCTGCAGGCTAGCGCTGCTGCTCCAGGCTCTCCTGCAGCGGGCCGAGGAAGAACTCGTCCCAGCCCTTGTCGTGCCCGTCGCGCTCCTGCTGGTTGGGGAAACCATCGTGCACGAGATGCAGGTGAGTGCCGGCGCCTGCCGGAGCCAGAGTCCACTCGACGCGCGAGTCCTCCCACTCGGCGGGCCATTCCGCCTGACGCCAGGAGTAGGTGAGGCGCCTGCCCACCTCGAACGATTGATTGGATGGCGCCGGCGGTCTCGCCGCCGAACAGCCGGTACCGGCCGCCCGGACGCAGGTCGAACTCCACGGTGGAGTCCT
>JBFYRF010000017.1:0-5751 GCA_041302385.1 Anaerolineales bacterium
GGTTCGTGATCCGCGAGCCGTCCTACTATCACGCCTTGTGGGGCGAATTCCAGCGCAGCGGCCGGGCGCAACTGTTCGTGGCCGAGGTTCAGGGGACCGCGATCGCCGGCCTGGTGCTGTACAGGTTCGGGGAGACGGCCTGGTACCTGTACTGCATGTCCACCAGCCAGCACCGCGACAAGATGCCCAACCATCTGCTCCAGTGGGAAGCCATCCGCTGGGCGCGCGGGGAGGAACTGAAGCGCTACGACTTCTGGGGCGCGCCCGATCGGATTGCGCCTACAGATCCTATGTGGGGGGTCTACCGCTTCAAGCAGGGCTTCGGCGCCCGGCTGCAATGCACGCTGGGCGCGCTCGATGCCACACGCCGTCCGGCGCTCTACCGGCTGTATCACGCCGCGGCGCCTGCGCTGCTGAGCGGGATGCGCCGCCGCGGCTTCTCTGCCACTGAACGCACGCTGAGCTAGCTGCCGGCCTGGCCAAGCCGGTTGCCCGCCCGCCGATTCGGCCGCAAGTCCACGTCCTGTCTCCCCTTCCCCCATCCCTTTGCTTGACGCCTATGCCACCTTGAGCCACTCGGCGCAGCCTGGTGACCGAGCACGGGTTCGCCGCCGGGGAGGATTGCCACTCTGGACCGATGGAGCGAGAATCCTCCGGGCCGTGCACACCGCCCCGCCCTCAGGCACGCGCCCGGAGGTCAACCATGAAGATGAAGCTTGCCGCTGTCCCGCTTGCGTTTCTACCAACGCCGCTCCACCCGCTCGAACGACTGAGCCGGCACCTCGGCGGTCCGCAGATCTCGGTCAAGCGCGACGACCTGACTGGCCTGGCCTTCGGCGGCAACAAGACGCGCAAACTGGCCTTCCTGCTGGCCGAGGCGCTCGCCGAGCAGGCGGAGGTTGTCGTCACCCGCGGCGCGGTCCAGTCCAACCACTGCCGGCAGACCGCCGCGGCCGCGGCGCACTGCGGTCTGGCCTGCAGTCTGGTGCTGCGCGGGGACCCGCCCGACTCGGCCACGGGCAACCTGCTGCTCGATCAGCTGCTCGGGGCGCAGCTGCACTGGACAGGCGCAGGGGACCCGGAGGCGGAGCTTGAACTTGTGGTCGAGGCTTTGCAGCAGGCCGGCAAGCGTGTCTACCGCATCCCCTACGGCGGCTCCAACGCCCTCGGCGCCAGCGCCTACGCCGCGGCCCTGCTCGAGCTGCTGCAGCAAGATGCGCACTTTGACCGGATCGTGTTTCCCAGTTCGTCGGGCGGCACGCAGGCCGGGTTGGTGGTTGGGGCACGCTCGGCCGGGTTCAAGGGGAAAATCCTCGGCGTCAGCGTCGACCGGCCTCGAGAGGAGCTGGCTGCACAAATCGCTGAGATCGCCACTGCCACGGCGAGCTTGCTCGGCGACGACCGGCCTTTCACCCCCAGCGAGTTCTTCATCAACGACGAGTACATCGGCGGTGGCTACGCGGTCATGGGTGAGCTCGAGCGCCAGGCCATCCGGCTGTTCGCCCGCCTCGAAGGCCTGCTGCTCGATCCGGTGTACACCGGGCGCGCGGCCGGCGCCATGCTCGACCTGATCCAGTCCGGGACGATCGGCTCCAAAGAACGGGTGTTGTTCTGGCACACCGGGGGGACGCCGGCGCTCTTCGCTTATTCCCAGGCGCTGAGCGGCGCGGCCGGTTAGGCTAGCCCGTCTCCAGGTCCCCGGCGCGGCGGCCGGTCAGGCGCAGGTCAAGCAGTTCATACACCTCGACCGGCTCGTCGCGGCCCTTGAGCTGCAGCGCCCCGACCGATCGCACCTCGACCTGCTGGCGGATCCGTGAGGCAACCGCCCGAGTCAGCAGGATCTGCCCTTCGGCTGCGTGCTCCTGCAACCGCTTGGCGGTGTTCACGCTGTCTCCGATCGCCGTGTAGTCCAGCCGGTTCTGCGTCCCGACCAAACCGAGGATCGCTTCGCCGTAGTGCACGCCCACGCCGAAGGAGAGGTGGAACTGGCGCGGCAGTTTGGACTGCACCTCGCGCACCGCCTGGCGGATGGCCAGCGCCGCCTGGATCGCCCGCAGGCTGTGATCCGGCTGCGGCATCGGGGCGTTGAACCAGGCCATCACGCCATCGCCGAGGAACTTGTCGATCGTGCCCTCCTGCTGCAGCACGGCCTCGGCCGCCGCCGCCAGATAGAGATTAAGCACTCGCACCAGCACTTCCGGATTATTGGTGGCGCTGAATAGCGAGAAGCCGCGGATGTCGGCGAAGAGCGTCGTGATGTCTGCCCGGCGGCCGCCCAGGTGCAGGCTATCGGGGTCGAGCTGATGGATCACCGCCGGAGACACCATCCGCTCGAACAGCCGCCGCTGCCCTTCCAGCTTGCGCTTCTCCGTGAGATCCTCGAGCACAATGGCTACTCCGCGCGTTGTCCGGTCGGCCATCTTGAGCGGTGTGATATTCAGCGCCAGGTCCATCGGCCCGCGGCCGGCGAGCTCACTGTGGACCTCGAGCCCGACGTGGCGCTGATCGGCGGTCTTCACCTCCCGCACGCGCTCGGGCAGGCCCTCCCCCAGCTGCGGCAGCAGATCCGCCAGTGACGCCCCGAGCAGGCGCTCTGCCTTGATGCCGAGGATCTGCTGGGCGGCCGGGTTGCACAGCGTGATCCGGTCCTCAACGTCCGCCGTCAGCACGCCGCTGGCGATCGACTTGAACACATCCTCCATCAGGTTCTTCAACTGGGTGGCGTCGTCCAGGCTGTTGCGCACCGAGTCGAACAGACGGGCGTTCTCCAATGCCACCGCGGCCTGATCGGCGAGCGAGTTGACGAGCAGCCGGTCGCGCTCCGTGAACAGCCCCTCGCGCACGCGGTTGTCGGCGTAGATCACCCCGACGGTCTCCCCGCGCGCCTGGAGCGGTACGCACAGGATCGAGCGCAGGTTGTAGGCCACGATGCTCGTCTGGGCATCGAAGCGAGGATCATTCTGGGCGTTGGTGGTGAGCACCGCCTGCCCCTCGTGCAGGGCACGGTCGATCACCGTGCGGCTGATCTCGATCTCGGCCTCGCCCAGCGAGGCTCGCTCCCAGTTGCGCGCCACGACCGTCTCCAGCCCGCCGACTTCGGTCTGCAGCATCAGGAACGCCCGCTCGGCCCCGGTCAGACGGATCACCGTGTCGATCACTTCGTTCAGCACCGTCGGCAGATCCAGCGACGAGTTGACCACCTTGGCGACATCGGCCAGCGAGCGCAAGTTGCGCCGCTCCTGATCCATCGACTCCACGCTGTCGGCCAGCACCTGCAGGCTGCCGCACAGGTGCTTGAGGCCATCCTCCACGCCAGCCGGCATCGCTTCCCCTGCCCGGCGGCGGCTGGCGGCATGCGCCGCCAGCTGGCCCCGCATTTCTTCGGCCATCCGGCTCAAGCGCGCCACGTGTTCCTGCGGAGTCAGGCGAACGGTCGACTCGGTCACCGGCTAACCCCTCCTGTGATCCAGCGCATCAGGATCTGGACTTCCAGCCAGCGCCACAGGCGGCGCAGGTCTGGACCGTCGGCCGGCTGACTCCCATAGCGTTCGGCGGTATAGGCCTCGACCAGGGACCAACCCGCCGGGCCAAGGTCCGGCAGGCGAGCGGCGAACAGACCCGCCCGCTCATGGGCGGTCATCGCTGGCGAGGGCCGGACTCCAAGGCGGGCCAACCACCCGCTCCAACGCCGATAGATCTCGGCGGCGGGCGTCAGGTCCTCCGGCGCCAGCCGAGCCAGGCTCTCCGGCGGCTTCACGCCGATGCGCTGCATGCCCCGGCTGACGCTGCGCACGGCCCGCGTCCAGGCCAGCGGATCTGCCCGCAGCCAGGCCGCCAGCAACAAGATGATCCCGCCAATCACCCCCAAGACCGACAGCGCCAGCCGCACCCGGGCAAGCCCCGGATCGGTCTCCGGCAAGCCGGCCTCCTCAAGCAGGTTGTGCTCAGCCTCACTTGAACCCTCACCCGCCGCATCCGGCGTGGGCACTGCGGAGGTCAGGCCCGTCCCGGCAGCAGAGCCGGCCGCGCCTTCCGGACGCACAAGCTCTGGCTGACCGCCGGTCGGCTCGAACTCGATCCACCCGTAACCCGGGAAGTACACCTCGGGCCAGGTGTGCAGGTCCGTGGTGTAAACGTCGAAATACGCGTCCAGCTCGGCCAGCTCGAGAAGGTTGCCGGTGGGCTGCCGCGGCGTGCCCTGGGCATAGCCGGCCGCCATGCGGGCCGGGACGCCGGCCTCTCGCAGCAGGATCACCGCCGCCGAGGCATACCACTCGCAGAAGCCAGTCTGATAGTCGAAGAGGAACCAGTCGAGCGGCACGGCGTCCTGCGGCGGCTCGAGGGTCACGCGGCTGTACCTCATGTTCTCGCGCAGCCAGCGCGTCACGGCCTGCGTCTTGTCGTAGGCGTTCTGATCACCCCGAGTGATGCGACGGGCCAGCGCGCGCGTTCGATCGGTGACCTCCGGCGGAATTTGCAGATACTCGCGGGTGATCCAATCCGGAGTTGGGCCAGCAGCAGCCCGCAATTGATCCGCCGAAGGCTGTGCGTGCTGCGCCCGCAACCGGTAACTCTCCCCGGCAACCACCACTCCCGGCACACTCACCGCGGTGACATCCTGGAGCTGATCCCCGGCGCGCCGCACGGCGAACTCGCTTTGACGCGAGACCCAAACCGGCTGCGCCAGGACGTAGAGAGTGTGCAGCCCGGGTTGTCTGGGCTCGATGCCCACTTCGACCGGCTTCCGGCCGAGCGAGTCCGAGAGCACGAAGTCCGGACGCAGCGGATAAGCGGGAATTGTTTCCGCCTGCGACGCCAGCCACTGGCCGTCCTCGTAGCGCGAATACACCTTCGCCCGCCAGTAGTAGCGCCCTTGATCCTCGCTCAGCCTGGCGGCGGAGATCCGCATCACCAGTTCTTCTTCCAGTTCGACCCCGGCCTTCAGCGTCAGATCGTCGCCGTAGGCCTCGTAGACATAGGCCGCCGGACTGCGCAGCCCGCGCAGGCTCTCGCCCAGCCGCTGGCGCAGGTCCATCCAAGGCCGAGTGGCGTTGGACCAGATCTCGGACGCCGGCTCGGATTGCGCGAATGCCGGCCCAGCCCAGGCGGCAAACACCAGCGCCCCAGCCGCCAGCAGACCGGCCGTCAGGATCGGGAAGAAGACATCGGAGGGGACGCGGGCTTCGATGCCGCGCCAGATCGCCTGGCGCCGCCGGAGCTCCATCCTTGCGGCCAGGAACAAGGCAAACAGGGCGAACCAGGCGACGTAGCCGCGCAGGTCAGGTTCCCCCAGGAAGATGTAGGCATTCAGGACCAGCGCTGCGGCTGAGGGAAGGATCGCGCCCGCAACGGACCGATGCCGGATCAGGCGATAACCGCTGGACATGCCCAGCGCCCAGAAGACGAGCGCCAGGAGCAGAACAAACATCAGCCCGTCCTCGTTGGGCTTTCCGCCGGCGACGGCGATCACGAAGATCCACAACCTGCGGCCAAGCTCCTGCACGCGCTCCAGCCACAGCCGGCTCGATTCGACCTGCAGGCCGGCGAGCCACACGCTGAAGATCACGCCGTAGGCTGCGCCCACCCCTGCCGCCAGCCGGCCGGAGAACCGGCTCCAGCCGAACCACGCCCCGAAGATCACGCCCAGGCTGGCGACCGTGCCAACCAGCGCCACATGGTCGGTCCAGTCGGCGGCGATCAGCGACCAGGTCGAGATCCGCATCAGAAGAAGCAACAGGAAGAAGGCGGCCC
>JBFYRF010000022.1:0-4261 GCA_041302385.1 Anaerolineales bacterium
TGTAGTCGGCGATCAGGTTGCCGCGCGCCTGCAGCCGTGGCACGACCTCTCGCTGCTGCCGATAGCGGCTGAGCAAGAAGAAGATCTGAGTCTGAAACGCGTAGCGCTGCCGATCGCCGTAAAAATCTGAGAGGAAGGGGTTCTCTTCGAAGATCTCAAGCAGAAGCTCAGCGTCAAAGCTCGGCTGTAGCAGCCGGGCGAGCGAGGTTTTGCCAACGCCGATGACGCCTTCGATCGCAATGTACATCGCACACTCGGTTCCCGCTGGCTCGAACAGACGGGCCGGGCGCGCCTGCGCACCGGTCCGGGAGTTCACAGCGACGTAGCATACCCGTGAACTCCGGCGTGCGCAACCAGACGGAGCTCCGGTGCCTGGATGCACCGGGCCTGCGATCAGATCAGGCGCTGAGGTCGTTGCGAAATTGAAGGCAGTAGTGGTGAAAAGTGTTGCTCACCCAGGCGTTACCCAGGCCGTAGGGCGCCAGGCGGATGTCATCCTGACACCAGATGCGCTCATCTTTGAGTGTGTACGTCGAACTGAGGCGCGCCGCCAAGTCCCAGGCCAGCGGGTAAATGCGACCGCCCTTCTTGACGTTCTTGACGATGACCGTCAGATAGGCTCGGGGCCGCAGGCACGGCCTCAGGCCGAGATAGATCGCGCAGAGTTGCTCGAGAAACTGGTCGTAGTCGTGGACATTGCCCAGGTCCGCCGGGTCGGTCGAGTAGGTAACATCCAGCTCGGCCGTCTGGCGACGGTGCTTCTGGGTGGCTGCGCCGCGGGCGTGCAGCATGTCCCAGTAGGGCGGCGAGGTCAGCACGTAGTCGATCGGCGGCAGCTGCAGCTGCGCAATCTGGGCCGCATCGCCCTCGATGACCTCGGCCACCCATGGGGCGGCGGCCTCGCCCAGCGCCACCCGCTCCTCCGCCACCGCCTGGCGGGCGATCGCCGCGTAGACAGGATTCAGTTCGATGCCGATGCTGTGACGTCTGGAACGCAGGCAGGCCAGCAGTGTCGAACCCGTGCCAACCATCGGATCGAGCACGATCCCCCCGGCGTGGGTGAAGAACTCGACGAATTGCCGGGCAAGCGTCTCGGGGAACTTCGCCGGATGGCGCAGCACGTCCTTGCGCCGGGGAGGCGGATCGTGCACGAACCAGGACTTCTGGAACTTGAGCCAATCCTTCGGCGTGAGGTCGTTCAGCCGGTTGCGGAACGGGCGGTCCGGGGGCACACGCTCCTCCTGGGGTTAGGGTGCCGGGGTGGACGTTGCAGCCAGAGCGTACACGGCGAGATTGTCGAAGGCAACCGTCGTCTGCCCGCCGGGGCCTGCCCGGGCGAAGAACCCCAGGCCGCCGATTGGCATGCGCGCATCACGGTCCTCGAGCACTGGCTGCCGGTTGACGAAGACACGTAGCTGTGACCCTTGGGCTGAGATGGCAAGCCGGTTGGTGCCGGACGCGCCCGGGATGATGGCGCCCGAGGAGGTGACCTCGGTCAGAGCACTGATTTGATCGGGCAAGACGCGGACCAGCCGCACGGCGCCCTCGCACAGCAGGCTCACACGATAGTGACCGCCCGAGGGAGTCAGCCGGATCGCCAGGCCGAACTCGTCGCCGGGCGAGCACACGCCAGGGCGCAGCTCGACCTCGGCGTAGAAATCGCCAAGTGGCTCGACGGGCGCGGGCTGCAGGATCGAGGCGGCGCGCTTGCGGACGGAGAGCGCCAGTCGGCCGTTGAGCATGCTGGCGGCGCCGGCTGTGCTCTCCACAAGTTCCCATGCCTGAGGGTTGTCGAAGGTCTCGGTGTGGAGCAGCTCTCCGACGGCAACTGGGGCGACCGGAGTCGGTGAGGGGCTTGGGCAGGGGACGGCACTGGGCGGCGGGGAGGCCGTCGGCGCTGGGAGGGGAGATGGCGTAGTGTCCGCTGCCTGCGCGGGCGGCCTGGCTGGGCTGGAGCACCCGACGGTCAGCAGCGCCAGCCAGGCCAGCGCCATCTGCACCAGGCGCCGATTTCGCTTCATACTGCGGCGGGAAGGAGCGAGCTGTGGGCCGGGCTGCCGCCCGGTCAAGGCGCCGCCCTGCCGGGGGGGCAGGGCGGCGCGAGCGTCACGCACGGGAGACACGCGGATCTAGCGATACCACAGGGCGAAGTCGTCGAAGGTGACCGTCAGCCCGTCGGTCGCAGCGGCGTTGGCGAACAGGCCGAAGGTCCCGGCCACCAGGTCCTTATCCTCCACCTGGCCAAGCAGCGTGTTGTTGGCGAACGCGCTGAGTGTGTTGCCGTCGGCCAGGAACCCAATGCGGTTGCTGGCGTTCGGCCCCTTGCGGATGGCATCGGCCGCTGTCCAGTCGACGAGAGTCTTAGGCGGCGTGTCGATGTTGATGAACTTGCGGATGCGGTAGGCGCCGTCGCACGAGAGCTCGAGGGCATAGCCGCGATCGTAGGCGTCCCCGCCGATGCGCACGGACAGGCCGGATGCGTCACGCCCACTGCATGCGCCGACATCGGCCGTCACCTCGGCGTAGACGTTGCCGGCGGTGACGGTGGTCGTGCTCCAGGTGAGGTAGGAGTCGGCCATCTTGTCGACGGCGATCAGCTTGCCGTTCTGCTGCGACAGGCTGACGGTGTTGTCCTCATACCCGGCGAACCACTTGAAGGACTGGCTGAAGTCGTCAGTGTAGTCGGGCGCCGACAGATTGAGGCCCGTGCGCGGATCGCCGGGCGGAAGGGCGGGTGCCGTGGCGGTCGGCGAAGGCCCCAGGGTAGGGGTCTCCGTCGGCAGAGGCGTGGCGGTCGCCTGCGACGTGGCGCTGGGCGGCGCGGTGGCCGTGGACGGACGGGTGACCACCGGTCCGAAGGTGGGGACGGCGGTCAGGGTGGCAGCGACGTCGGTGGCCACATTCCCCGTCGGCGTCTGATCGGCCGGACGGTTGCAGGCGGTCAGCATGGCGCCGGCCAAGAGCAGCAAGGCAATCCGGGGTCTCATGGCAAGAACGGAATGTGCCAGAAGGCGAAATCGTCGAAGGTTGCGTTCAAGTCGTAGGTCCTGTCTGCCCGTACATACAGGGCGAATGTCCCGTAGGTGTCATCGTAGTCCCGGTCGAACAGGTCGCCGACCTGCACCCCGTTGATAAATGGCACGAAGTGGCCCATGTATCCCCAGAGCCCCAGACGGTTGGTGGCACCCTCACCGGTCTGGATCGCCTCCGAGAACTCCCAGTCTGTCAGTTCGCCAGCGGCCTTTCCCTGACGGTGATTGAGCATGCGCCAGTGCCCGTCGCAAGAAACCTCGAGGGCGTACCCGCCGGCACCCTCGCGAGTGTCGACTCGGATCACCAGGCCGACGGCGTCCTTGTCGACACAGTCGCCGTTGCTGGCGCTGACCTCGGCGTAGACGTTGCCGGACTGCCGATCCGTGTTCGACCACCAACTATACAATGGTTCCGGTTCATAGTCGATTCCCAGCAAGTGACCGTCTTCGACGCGGTAGGCGGCACGCCCCGGCGTGTCGTAATCAAACCATGCCTCGGGCACGTCAAAGTAGTCGACATGATCCGGCTTGGAGAGATCGAGCACGCTGCGAACGTCCTCTTCATCCAACACGTGGAAGGGCGTCGGGGTGGGCACGGCCGCCAGCCGACTCACCTCCGTCGGGATAGCCTCGGCTGGCAGGGCGGTGGTCGTGGCCACGGGCGCCTCGCCCGGGGCAACCCCCTGTTCCGGCTGGAACATGCGGGTGACGGTCGTGCAGGCCAGCGTGGCCAGCATCAACACGGCCAACATTACGATCGCAGCTCGCAGGTGAGACATTCACTCCTCCTTGGGCAGTACCGCGGCCAGCCGATGCCATGCGGCGGCCGGCAGATCGCGGTCTGGGGACGACCCGGCAACAGATGCCGGCGGCTACCCGGCGTGCCCGGCCATCTGAGTATAGGCGTCGCCACCCACCCGGTGGGTATAATCCTCTGGTACTGTCAGCGGCTCCGCCCGGAGCATGTGCCGGAACGGACCAAGGAGCAACCACATGAACTACCGCAGAATGGGGCGGACCGGCCTCAAGCTCAGCGAGATTTCCCTGGGGGCCTGGATCACCTTCGGCGACCAGATCGACAACCAGACAGCCAGGGAGATCCTCATCAAGGCCTACGATTCCGGAGTCAACTTCTTTGACAACGCCGATATCTACGCCGAAGGGCGGGCCGAGAGCGTGATGGGCGAGATCATCCGAGAGCTGCCACGCGAGAGCCTGGTGATCTCGAG
>JBFYRF010000027.1:0-2694 GCA_041302385.1 Anaerolineales bacterium
ACCCAGGCGGTTGGGTTCTCCCATTGGTCTTGGAAGGCCATCATCGCCAGAACAACCGGCGCAGTCAGGACCTTGTGGAGGTTGATGTACCAACGCATCTTCATGGTTGACCTCGGGCCCAGGCGGATTCCAGCTTGAGGGGGCGATTATAAGCGGTCGGCACTGGGGACCCCGTGCAGGCAAGCAAGGCCCATGCAGCCGACCGGCGTTCGCCAGGGCGGCCGGCGCGGGTATGGTATGCTCCGGCGCGACCATACCTCCGCCGGGTCGCCCGGCGTGTGTCGACGAAGGCCACAGGCCAAACCCCATGTCCTCTCTACCTGACGCCGCATCCCTCCAGGTCCGGCGCCCGCCTCGCTGGCGGGCCTACGGCACCCTGCTCAAGGGCCTGCAAACCGGGCTGCTGGTCCTGACCGGCATTGCGGGCCTGGCCAGCGCGCGGGGTTTGGACGCCGGGCTGGACCTCTGGGCTGGCCTGATCGTCAGTCTGTCCCTGGCGATCGGCGGCAGCACGGTGCTCAACATGGTGTACGACCGGGACCTCGACCGCCTGATGCAGCGCACCTGTTCCCGCCCGCTCCCGCAGGGCATGCTGTCGGTGCGGGAGGCTGTGCTGCTGGGCTCTCTGCTCACCAGCGCTGGCGTGCTACTGGCCTTTCAGTTCTCCCCGCTGTACGGAGCGCTGATCGCTGCCGGTGCCTTCTTCGACCTCGTGGTCTATACCCTTTGGCTGAAGCGACGCTCACCCTGGTCGATTGTGTGGGGCGGGATCGCCGGGGCGATGCCGATTGTTGCCGGGCGCGCACTTGGCGTCGGCGTGATCGACGGCGCAGCCCTCGCCCTCGGGTTCTCCGTTCTGTTGTGGATTCCCACGCACATCCTGACCTTCAACCTGCGCTACGAAGACGACTACCGCCGAGCCGGCATCCCCACGATCCCGCAGGTCTACGGCCAGCGGACGGCGCGCAGGCTGATCTCGGCCTCAAGCTTACTGGCGGCAGCAGCCATGATCGCGGCCGCGCTCGCCCTCGGCCTGGGACTGGGCTACCTGCGGTTGCTGGCCGTGCTGGGACTGGGCCTGATCGCCCTGGCCGTGCGGGGTGCGTTGCGCCCGTCGGCCCGGATCAACTTCGCCCTGTTCAAATACGCTTCAGCCTTCATGCTCAGCGGGATGTTGGTGATCGTGCTCGATAGGCTGGGCTGAGCGAAGCTCTGCCCGGAGGAGCGATCCACATGGAGCGAGTGTTCCTGGGTATTGCCGCCCTGGCCGGCGCGCTGGCTGTGGCCTCCGGTGCCTTCGGCGCGCACGCGCTGGCCGACCGGCTGCCCCCGGAGCGCTTGGCGACCTTCGAGACCGGCGCCCGCTACCTGATGGTCCACGCCCTGGCATTGGTCGGCGTCGCCCTGGCGCCCGGCAGGTTGCCCTCCGCGGCAGGATGGCTTCAGGCCTCGGGCTGGTCTTTCATCGCCGGAATGCTGCTGTTCTCCGGCAGCCTGTTCCTGCTGACGCTGACCGGAGTCCGCTGGCTGGGTGCTATCACGCCTCTCGGCGGGGTTGCGTTCATCGCTGGCTGGATCTTCCTGCTGGTCGCAGCGCTGCGCCGTTAGGCAAAGCGGCGTCCCGCTCTCCAAGGCACTCACCGGCCGGCTTGCGAGGCACCCTGCCAGTTCAGACTTGTCCCAACACCTCGAGCCTGCGAAGCATCCCTCCCTGCCAATCGGGGACCAGCTTGCCTGGGAGGGCAGCCATCAAGCCCTGGGCCTGTGCCCGAAGCAGGCGCAGTGTGCATCAGCCTCCCAGGGCGAAGAACAGCGGGCTGAAATAGGGGACCAGCCAGATCAGCCAGACCAGCACGCTGAACTTGTGGAAGTTCTTGATCCAGTGCTCATCCTTGCGCACCAGCACGATCGTCGCCCAGATCGCATGGATGAACATCAACACAATGGCCAACAGGCCTGTCAACCCGTGGACATCGAAGGTCAGACCGCCGGCGAATTCGAACATCATGCCGGTGCCCAGGGTGTCGCACGCCAGGCCGAGCCAGAAGAAGACGAGGTGCCAGGGTTTGAGCCTTCCCGAGATCCGTTCGCTCCACACGCCGATGGTGTAGAACACCAGCGCCAAGGTGATGATGAGGCTTGCAGTGCCTGACACAACGACTCTCCTGGGGATCTGAATGGGCAGGCGCGCCTCGCGCCTGCCGGATTGCCATGGATGGATTCACCGCCACACACGACGGCCTTCATTGCCCACGCAAGTCACTGACCTTGGGGGCCGCACCCCGGTAGCGAGCGGCCGGGCGGAGGGCCGCCCCGCTCAGTTCGCCGGGCCTACCCACGCCTCAAACAACGAAGCGAGATCGCAGCCACAGGCAGCCTCGAACGCCGCCTGCAACTCCTCCGCCGTTCCCACTCCATACCGATTCTGCTCAACGTAAGCGAGCAGTCCCTGGTCAACCGCCTCTTGACCGATCTCATCAGCGATCGCTTCGAAGAACAGTCCGCCACGGCCGTAGACAATCGCGCTGTACTCAGCGGTCGTGTAGGCGCCGACCGGCTGGCCGATCGGGATCGGCTCGCCACCGACTTGGTCCCACCGTCCCTGCATGGAGGCACGATACCCGGCGGCGCCCAGGCGTCCATACTGATCACCGAAGTACAGCAGGGTGACGTACTGCGCCATGGACTCGTCCA
>JBFYRF010000028.1:0-4889 GCA_041302385.1 Anaerolineales bacterium
AAGCCGGTTGATGTCTCGGAGTTGATGAAAGCTGAGGGCGCCGTGACCTGCTGCAGCCTGATCTTCCAGGCCTAGCGGAGCTCGTCCAGATGGGCCGCTGGCGGAGGGCGAAGGAGTCCCGGCCGATGCTCAGCCAGAGTGGACGACAGCCCAGGGAGTTGAGGCTGGCCGCTGCTTGAAGTACTTCGTAGGAGGAAACGGGCCCAGTGAGTGGACCTGACACAACGAGTGCGGCTGTGCTGGCTGTGCTGATTGCCGACCAGGCTGACAGCCTGGTCTCCCGACGGGTGGGCGAAGTCGAGGTGAGCCTGGAGGGGTTCAACGGCGACAAGCATGCGGGATTCACGCGCCGGGCCGACGGCCGAACGCCGAACTATCCCCGCGGCACCCGCATCCGAAACGACCGGCAGGTCAGTCTGGTCAGCTATGAGGAACTCCAGTTGGTCGCTGAACGGCTCGAGGTCGAGGAGATCCAGCCCGAGTGGCTCGGCGCGAACCTGCTGGTGGGGGGCATCCCCGGGCTGAGCACCCTGCCGCACAACACCCGCCTGCGCTTCTCGGGTGGCGTGGTTCTCGTCGTGCAGGCGGAGAATATGCCCTGTGCCGGACCCGGGCGCGTGCTGGCTGCGCAGTTCGCCCGACCGGAACTCGAGCGGAATTTCCCGCGCACCGCGCTCCACCTGCGCGGCTTGGTGGCTGTCGTCGAGCGCGGTGGGAACTTGAGCCCAGGGGAGCGCCTGGCCGTGTCCCGCCCACGCGACGCTTTGCGCGAAGGTTGAAGCGCTCTCCAAATAGGATCGGCACGCCCGCAGATCGGCATGCGCACTGCCCGCCGCTGGCGCCGTCCCCCCGGAGCAGGGCGGAGGTGCAGGAGGCACCATGGAACACCTCATCCCCCATACCCTCTCCATCCTGCGCACAACCCCTCGCCGCGGGGAGGACCTGACGGCGAGCCTTCCGGCGGAACTGTTGCGCACCGCGCCCGCCCGAGGGGAGTGGTCGGCGCTGGACTGCCTGGCGCACCTGGTCGAGACGGAGCTGCAGGTGTTCCCAGTACGGGTCCAGGCACTGCTGGCGGGTCGTGATTTCCCGGCCTTCGATCCGGATGCGCAGGGCGCGGACCCGCCGCGCGCCGAGGATCCGGCTGTCCTGGCTGGCTCCTTCTCGAGCTTGCGGGCTGAAAGCCTGATCGCGCTGGCCCGCCTGGCGGAGGCCGACCTGCCCCGCAGGGCGCGGCATGCTGAGTTGGGAGAGGTGACGCTGGCCGAGCTGCTGCACGAGTGGGTGGCGCACGACTTGATGCACACGGTTCAAGCGGAGCGGGCATTGATGCAGCCCTTCATTCACGGGAGTGGGCCGTGGAAGGTCTACTTCGCTGACCACATTGTCGCCTTCCACTGACGAACTTCCTCTTTGGCCGCATCGGTCATTGACGGCAAGCAGGCGGAACATGTGGGCTGGGCAGTGGGCAGTCGGTGACACGTAGGGAGGATCAGCCTTGGCGTACCTGGTGGCGATCTACTTGTACGACGAGATGGAAGTGCTTGACTTCGCCGGCCCGTTTGAGGTGTTCACGACGGCGAGCCGCCTGCATCGGCGCAACCATCCCGTGGCCTCTCCCTTGTTCGAAGTGGTAACCGTAGGGCTGGAGGCCGGGCCGGTGACGGCGCGCGGGGGACTGGCGGTGATTCCCAGCCGTACTACGGCGGAGAGCCTGCCGGTCAATGTGCTGGTCATCCCGGGCGGCATCGTCACCGCCGAGCTCGATCGGCCTGCGACAGGCGCCTGGATCCGGCGTGTGGCCGAACGCTGCGAGATTGTCGCTTCGGTGTGCACAGGTGCTTTCCTGCTGGCCAGGGCGGGGGTGTTGTGCGCCGCCCCCGCCACGACCCACTGGGAGGATCTGGCGGACCTACAGGCGATGTTTCCGGATCTTGACGTGCGGTCTGGCGTGCGCTGGATCGACAACGGCAAGGTGATCACCTCTGCAGGAATCTCAGCCGGCATCGACATGAGCCTGCACCTCGTCAGCCGGCTGGCGGGAATTGATCTGGCGCGACGGACCGCCCGCCAGATGGATTTCGACTGGATGCGCCCGGATCCGCCCCCGGACCTGTGAGTGGATACCAGAAGGGCGTGCCCGCCGCGGCCCCAGGGCTTCGCTCTCGCCAGCCAGCAGTGGCGCGAAGGGCGCTGGCGAGGATCGCCACCCGCGTGGCCGAGACTCTGGCTCCTTGTGGCAGCCTGTGGCCTCGCGAGCCCGTGCTGTGCGGCCTGCGGGCTGACGCCCTCAATTGACCCCGCTGACTTGGCCGCTGCGCCTTCGACGCAGGCGGCTGTGGCGACCCAGGATTGGGCGCGTGAGTCGCCGACCGTTGAGCGGGTGGCCGCCTCTGCCTCGATTGCACCTTCCACCATTCCGGTCACCGCCTCACCCTCCTCACTTCTCAGCTCCACCCCGCCGCCAACCGAAATGGCGCCGGGCGCCCAGCGCATCCGGGCAGCCGATGGCATGCTGATGGTCTTTGTGCCGCCAGGGGAGTTCGAGATGGGTTCGTCAGCGATGGCGGTCGCTACGGCTCGCGCGCTATGCGCCGATCACAGCCCGGAGGCGGATCTTGCCCGGGCTGTTTGCACCCGCTCGGCTTTCGCCGATGAGACGCCGGAGCATCTGGTCACGTTGAGCAGTTACTGGATCGATCAAACCGAGGTCACCAATCGGCAGTACCAGCGATGCGTCGAAGTAGGCGGCTGCCAGCCGCCTGAGGATCTCCATTCGATGGCGGGCGAAACCTACTTCGGCGAACCTCGCTTCGGGGACTACCCTGTCATATGGGTGGGCTGGGATCAGGCGGACGCTTACTGCAGTTGGGCCGGCGGCCGGCTGCCGACCGAGGCCGAATGGGAGTATGCCGCACGCGGGCCGCAGGGCAGGCTCTTCCCCTGGGGGGATGCTTTCGACCCTGCGCGGCTCAACTACTGCGATTGCCGCTGCCCGCTCGGACCGAATGACCCGTTGCATGACGATGGCTACGCCGAGACCAGCCCGGTGGGGAGCTACCCCTCGGGGATCAGCTGGTGCGGCGCCCTGGACATGGCGGGGAACGTGCGGGAATGGGTGAGCGACTGGTATGGCCCCTATCTGGAGGCTGCAGTCGATAACCCGGCCGGCCCGTTGACCGGGGACTCGAAGATCCCCAGGGGTGGGTCGTGGCTTGACCTGGCGGACAACCTGCGCAGCACCAACCGCGGAGCAAATGCGCTCGATTACTCCCGTCACAAGGTGGGCTTCCGCTGCGCAGTGGCCGCAAGCGCCCCATCCTCAACCTGGGCCGAGGTGAAATCGGAAGGGACGGCCGAGGCGGAATGAGGCGGCGGGGGGTTGGCCCCCGCAAGCTGTCCGCTTCCGAATAGGATGACGCAGGGTGTACCGTCTGCGCGGGCGATCTCGGTGGTGTGGCAGTGGCGACGAATGGACGCTCGGATTGGCATTGCCAACTCCCTGGTTGCGGAATGCGGCAGCCGTCCCCAGGTGGAAGCCGTTGCTCTCGGCGGTTCGCTTGCTGGTGAGATCGCCGTTGAGGTCTCAGATGGCGATTCGGATGTCTACCTGACGGACGCGCTGCCCCTCGAAACCCGCGCCGCCATCGCCCGGGCCCGAGCCGACTGCGTGGAAGTAGGCAATGACTTCTGGGAATCCGGGGACGAATGGATCGAGCGGGGGGATGAGCTGCCCCTGGATGTGATCTACCGCCAGACCGGCAGGGCTGTGGATCAACTGGATCGGGTGCTGCGCCGGCATCCGGCGTCGGCCGGCTACTCAACCTGCATCGGGCACAACCTGCGCAGAGCCAGCATCCTGATGGACCGCAGCGGCTGGCTGCACGGGGTGCAACGGGCCGCCAGCGCCTCCTATCCAGAGCAGCTGGCGGGGGGCGATTGTCGCCATGAACTACCCGATCTTGCGGGCCACGGAGTCTGCCTGCAGTTCTCAGTTGCGCCCGGCGCTTGCACGCAACGACTGAGTGAACGTCAATCATCGGGTGGCGGCTGTGCTGGCGAGCTACTTCGACATCCTGTTCGCCGTCAACCGAGCGCTGCACCCTGGAGAGAAGCGCCTGCTGGGGCAGGCGAGCAGGCATTGCCCGCAGCGCCCGGCCCGCATGGTTGAGCAGGTGGATGCACGGCTCGCTGCAGCTGCGATTGGAGAGAGCGTCCTCGCCGCATTGGATGGCCCGACGGGTGACCTGGATCTCTTGCTGCGCGCAGAGCATCTTCAGCACGATGGTCGGAGGGGCGGAGCAGGTTAGAAGAGATGTGCGATTACTCCTGTGCGATCGGGTCGGGGACATTCATGGGAGCCCTGAGGCTCGAGCGCCAGGAGTCGCAGCCGGAGGGTGTCGGTGGATTCACAGAGATGGACGTGCAGGCCAAGCTAGCGAAGAGGCTTGAGGCGGACTTCCGCCCCTATCGACTCCTCGCCGCCTGCAATCCGCCCTTCGTCTGCAGGGTGCTGCAGCCGGAACGCAGGATCGGGACCCTGCTTTCGTCCACCGTCGTTGTCCCGCCGATCCATGCCGGGGTAGAGATCGCGGCGGCCGATCCCGTCGTCTCAATGGCCGCCCCCGACCATCCAGAGTTCATGATGGTCGCCGAGCAGGTGCGCGAGAATCGGCAAGCCGCTGTACGGCGGGGGGAGGCGGCTGCTCACCGCTCGCCAGGATAGCGCAACCCCCATTGGCTGCGCACGGCGTCCATGGCCTGCATCACCTCGAGCGATTCCTCCAACCGCATGGAGTCACTTTCCCGCATGCCCTCTCGCAGGCAGCGCATTGCCTCAATGGCCTGGTAGTGCAACCCATTCCCTCGAATTGGATATTCCAGCGATT
>JBFYRF010000039.1:0-29577 GCA_041302385.1 Anaerolineales bacterium
TCGAGCGCGTATTGGGTCAACAGGCGTGTTGCCAGGTCTCGTCCGAGCTCGGCATGCCGCGCCTTGGGGCTGACTGCGGCTCCTGACAGCGCCAGGCCTTCAACGCCCAGGCTGTCGGCGATTTCCTGGTCGCTCATCTGACTCCAGCCGCAATCATGAAGAATAAAGGCGACGTGCACTACTTGTGCATCCACGGGTCCAGGGGTATCCCGCATCAACTCCCTGGCAAAGGGCAGGCAAGTGGCCACGTGGACATCGGTGGTCCGTGCATGCAGATTCGGGAGCACATACGAGAAGAAGTCGCGGTAGGCAGGGTCGACGAGGCCAAGGTACCGGGGATCCCAGGGGATATAGATGAGATGGCGGAGCAGGTGCGGGGCGATCGATGTGGATTGAGGTACCTGTAAGTGTAGATCCGACGGGATCCACGCCCGCTCACCGAATGGTAGATCGAAGGACCTGAAGGGCGCGGCCGGTTGCGTAGCCATCCTGCCTCCGGGCTGGGCCTGCTGTCAGGTCGGCGTGCCAAAGGCACGGGCCTGGCCTGCACTGCGCTGTGACGCGCCCTCAGGCGTGTTTGGTCCTTGGGCGGCGCTGGGTCAATTGCGCCGGATGAGCGCCGCGGGTTGATGCGCTTGGCGTGGGTCGTCCTCTACGAACCCGATCTGCCCATTCATGCCGGATCCCCTTGGAAGCTCGGTGAGGCGCCAGGACCTGACTACTCCGCCTGGAGTAGCTGGATCGCCCAGGCGCCTGCGCGTTCGAGCTCGCCTTGCTTGAGTGGACCTTCCGTATCTTGCACATAGAAGCCCTCCGGCGGGAGGACCAACCTCCCTCCGTGTCGCTTCAGTTGGTCCCCAATGCGCTTGGCGGCGTAGCCTCCTGTCTTGACCACAAACCGCAGCCCTCTCGAGTCGATCTCGTCGGCCTTGAGCCGCGTGTCGAATGCCGCCACCCTGGTAGCTTTCAGGGCGTTCGAGGGTACCCGCTTGAGCAGCCCTGTGACGCCTTCGGTGGGGCGAAACCCGCGCGTGGGCGAACCCACCACCAGTAAGCCATACTCGGCAAGCGTGTCGGGGTTGGCGTCTGCGGCCAGTTGGATCTCTACCGTGACCCGGGCAGCCAGTCCGTCCGTGATGGCTTGCGCGATCTGCTTTGTGTTGCCGAACACCGAGTCGTATATGACGAGTGCTTCCACTGAATTCCCCCCTGCGATCTCACGGGCCCGAGAATGCATCGGCGGCTGGCGCCGAGTAGGAGATCCTGCTGCATGATCCGCATGCAGTGCGTGAGGCGTTTGGCAGAGGCCTCATGGTGCGAGCGTGACGTCGACTGCAGTCAGGTGGACCAGGCCTGGGATCGCCTTGCCCAGTTCGTACACCACGACCTTGCCCTGCTGATAGCTGTCGACTTGATAGGCGACCTCGACCCGGAACGTGCCGAGCTCGCCCGGCTTGTCGGTGGTCAGGCGGAACTCGGAACGGCCGAGGCTGGCGCCTTGCCGATCGAGGACTTCGGCGACCAGAGGCAGGTCGCTCTCGGCCCAGCCGGCGCCTTCGACCGTCACGCTGGCGCCGACGATAGGCTGATCCGGCCGGGGAGAGAACACGGTCAGCTTTTCGGCGCCGTGCGGGGCGGGGAAGATGTGGGGGCTGCCGGCGGAGAGCAGCACCAGGGGGGCGGTTGACAGGTGTGAGCGCTGGCCGTCGCGCAGGCTCTCGATGCTGACCTCCAGCCGGGCCTCTTCGGCGACCCGATCGATCTGGAAGGGAAGGCTGGCGATGAAGCGGCCCGGGTTGCCAGGAAAACTGAACAGGTAAGTGGTCGCCTGCGATAGCAGGCGGCCGTCTTCGCCCAGCAGGCGGAAGTGCACCCGCTGGTTGAACGAAGGGCCGCCGAAGCCGCGCACGTACAGCGGGCTGGTGGCCTGCGATCCCGGGCCGGGGGCCAGGATCGCCACCGTCTCCAGCGGCAAGCCGACCTGCGGCGGGGTGGGCGTGATCGTCGGCAGGGCGACGGGTGGCTCAAGCACGATTGGCTGCGTGGCGGCAGTCAGCGGTGAGAACTGTGGCGTGTTCACTTCGGGCTGCGACAACGGCGGGGGCTGCGAGGCGGCTGTAGGCTCGGCCAGCGTCGGTTCAACGCTCGCCGGCAGGCACGCCGCCAGCCCGGCGGCTCCCAGCAACAGCGTCAGACGCAGGCTCGGGCGCATGCTTCAGCGTAGGCTGGACCAGATGTCCAGCTTGGCGCGCACGCGCCGAATGACCTCATCGGTGAACTCGATAGTTGTCGCCGGGCCGCCGAGATCATTCGTGGCGATCCCCTGGCCGATCGCCTCGAAGGCCGACTCGTAGATGGCGCGTGAGGAGCGTCCGGCTGCCGGATCGCTCACGTAAGCAAGCAGCGCCGCGCCGGCCAGGATCATCCCCAGCGGGTTCGCCAGATTCTTGCCTTCCAGGGCCGGGGCCGTGCCGTGCGGCGCCTCGGCCATCACCACCTGCACGTGGAGGGCGGTCTCGTCAAAGGCGAGCACGATCGACTCGGAGCCGGCGATCGATCCGTACATTTGCAGGACCAGGTCCGAGAGGCAGTCCCCGTCGCGATTGAGGGCCGGGATCACCAAGGCCTCGCCCGCATTCTGAAGCAGCAGGGCATACGTGGCGTCGATCAACTGCGGATCGTAGCGTACCTGGGGGTGACGCGCGGCGGCCGCGTCCAGCTCCTGCTTGAACATCCCCTCGTACACCGGGCTGACGGTGAACTTGGGTCCACCGAACACCTTGGCGCCCTGCCGCTCGGCGTGCTGGAAGGCGAACTCGGCCACCGCCCGGCAGGTTCTGCGGGTGATGCGCTCGGTGCGGAAGGCCGCCTCGTCGCCGTCGGGCAGCGGCTCGCGCCATTCCTTGGCGCCGTAGGCATCCCCCACCGCCATGCGCACGACCGCGATCGGGGCGTGCACACCGCCCACCGGGCGCACGTTGGGCAGGCGCCGTCCGGTGCGCAGGATCACCTGGCCGTCGATGGCCTCGCGCAGGATGGCGTTAGGGCTGCCCACGTCGTCGGCGTCGGCCGGCGTGATCGTCGCCGCCTTCAGGCCGAAGCCGGTGCGGCGCATCGCCGCGGCCGCCTGGCTGAGCACGTCGTTGTCGGAGCGGCGGCGCGCCTCCAGGCTGACGTCATACGTCTCGAAGGTGAGCGGCAGGCGGATGACGCCGGGGTCGAGCACGCGCAGCGCCTGGACCAGCAATTCCTGGCCGGTCTGGTCGCCCTGCAGGACGACAATCGTGGTCGGTGCTGACTGCGACATGGGTTCCTGTGCGCCCGTTGAGCTCAAAGTCCGGTCGCAGCAGCGCGCCAGGCGATGGCCGCCACGAAGAAGCACAGCAGGCCATACACCAGCGCTGTCCGCCGGTCGTCCCGGGCGCGGGTGAGCCCGTAGGCTGCGGGCAGCGTCAGAGCCGCCACCGTGCCGTACAGGATGTGAATCCCGCGGCCAGGTTGCTCGCCGCCGACCAGCAGCACCATCCCCAGGATGCCCTGCGCAAGGATCAGCAGCTCCCCGATGACCAGGATCCCCCAGTAGCCGCCATCCACGCCGCGCCGGCGGGCAGACAGGACCAATCCCCACACGCCCGCCAATGCCATGAACAGCATGACCGTGTTGGCAAGCAGGTCATGAGTCGTGGTCATCGGCCATGCCTCGTGTGGGATTGGCGATCCGCCGGCCTACAGCGCATAGATCTCTCCGAACTTCGTTCGCAAGTAGGCCAGGTAGGGCTCGGCGGTCAGGCGCTGGCCGGTGATGCGCTCGAGCAGCTCCATCGGCTCGAACTTGGCGCCATGCTGATGGATGTGGGTGCGCAGCCAGCCGAGCAGCGGCTGGAAATCCTTGGCGGCGATCGAGCGATCCAGGTCGGGCAGGTCCTGGCGGATCTTCTCCCACAGCTGGCTGGCGATCAGGTTCCCCAGGGTGTAGGTCGGGAAGTAGCCCAACCCGCCAAACGACCAGTGGATATCCTGCAGTACCCCCCGCGCGTCATCGGGTGGGGTGATCCCCAGGTAGTCCTGGTACTTCTGATTCCACGCCGCCGGGAGATCGTGAACCGGCAGGCTGCCCTGCATCAATGCCACTTCCAGCTCGAAGCGCAGCATGACATGCAGGTTATAGGTGGCCTCGTCGGCTTCGGTGCGAATCAGCGAGGGCTCGACCTTGTTGATGGCGCGGTAGAACGTTTCCAGGTCGACCTTGCCCAGCTGTTCAGGGACCAGCTGCTGCAGGTCGGGATAGAAGGCCTGCCAGAAGGGCCGGCCGCGGCCGACCAGGTTCTCCCACATGCGCGATTGCGACTCGTGCATGCCGAGTGAAGCGCCGTTAGCTGTCGGCGTGCGGTCCAGGGTTGGGCTGAGGCCCTGTTCGTACATGGCATGTCCCGCTTCGTGCATCGTGCCGCACATCGCCGTCGGGAGGTAGTCTGGTACCAAGCGTGTGGTGATGCGCACGTCGTTCTGCCCGAACGAGGTGGTGAACGGGTGAGCCGACTTGTCCTGCCGGCCGCGGTTGAAGTCGTAGCCGAAGCTCCGCACAACCTGCTCGCCGAAGGCCCACTGCTTGCGCTCGTCATACTGCAGCCGCAGCACACTGTCGTCGACCGGCCGTCCGCGCTCGGTGATCTCCCGCACCAGAGCCACCTGCGCCGGACGCAGTTGAGCGAAGACAGCCTGCACCTCGGTGGTCTTCATCCCCGGCTCGAAGTCGTCGATCAGGGGATCGTAGACGTGGTCATACGGCGCAAAGAAGTCGGCGAATTCCCGCCGCATCTGGACCACGCGCGTCAGGTCGGGTTCGAAGAGGGAGAACTGGGACTGCGCTTTGGCCGCCTCCCAGGATTGCTGTGCCAGCGCCGTGACCCGGCTGAACTCGCCCACCCAGTCTGACGGCACTCGTGTCGCCTTGTCGAACTCGCGGCGCACGTGCCGGACGATGCGCACCTCGTCCGAGTCCGGATCGAGCTTGGCCACTTCGTCTGCGGCCGCCCCCAGCGCCTGCTCGAATTCGGGGCTGACGAAGTGCTCGTGTGCCAGGCGGCGCAGCGTGCTGGTCTGCATCGCCCGCCCCTGGGCGCCGCCGTGTGGCATGTAGGTCTGCTGATCCCAATCCAGAACAGCGGAGGCGGCGTTGAGGTCGAAGACGACTCCGACCTTCTCTCGGAATGTATCGAAGTGCTTGCCCACGGTCGCTGGTCCCTCCTGCTCGATGTGCGTCGGAGCTCCGGTCCGGGGTTCCGGTTGCCGGGCATGCGCTTGTGGTTCGCGCTGGGATTCTACTCTCCTGTCTGCGCTCGCGCCGGCTCAGGCCGCGCCGTTGGAGGAAGCGTTACGCGTTTCGATCTGCCGAACCGCTGTCAGGCAGGCATCGTCCTGCGCGTTCAGTTGGTAGCGGGTGGCTAACCAGGTCGGCAGGATCTCCTCGGCTACGGCCGGCGCGGTGCTGTCCAGCGACAAGCAGAGCAGGTTGGCGCTATTCCACAAGCGGGCGCCGCGGGCGGTCTCGGCATGGTAGCAGCGTGCCGCCCGGACGCCGCGCACCTTGTGGGCCGGGAGGGAAACCACCGTCCTCGTCCAGCAGAACAGAATCCCCTCGTCGGCCTGCCCCGAAGCCACGGCCTGATCGACGCCCAGGGCAGCCCGTGGCCAGCTCAGCGCAGGTCCGTCCAGCACGCTGACCATCTGCACCGCATGACCCTGCTGGCGCAGCCACGCCAGCATGGCCTGGGCGGTTGGGTGATCCTCGTCGGAGCCGAGAGCAATCCGTATGCAGTCCTTCCGTTGCAGGGGATTATAGCCGGGGCATACGGCGCAGGGGCTTCGGCAGGTCCACCCGGTGCGCCCAACTCCCTGGATGTGGCATAATCGCGGCCTTGGGGGCACACCGGGTGGATTTCCACAAGATCTGCGTCTTGGGGCTGGGCTACATCGGCCTGCCGACCGCCAGCACCTTCGCCACGCACGGCGTGTCGGTCGTCGGCGTCGATGTCAACCGCCGCGTGGTCGACGGGCTGCGCGACGGCGAAGTGCACATCCAGGAACCCGGCCTGCGGGACCTGGTGCAGGCCGCCTTCCAGTCGGGCAACCTGGTGGTGGGTCAGGCGCCAGAGGAGGCGGACGCCTTCGTCCTGGCGGTGCCGACACCGATCCTGGCGGATAAGCGGGCCGACATGCGCTTTGTGATTGCAGCCGCCGAAGCGGTCGTGCCGGTGCTGCGGCGTGGCAACCTGGTGGTGCTCGAGTCGACCTCGCCGCCGCGCACGACGCGCGACCTGCTGGCGCCGATCCTGGAGGGTTCCGGGTTGCGTGCCGGCGAAGACTTCTACCTGTGCTACTCGCCTGAACGCGTGCTGCCCGGTCAGATCCTGCGCGAGCTTGTCGAGAACGCCCGGGTGATCGGTGGGGTGAACCCGGCCTCGGCTGAGGCCGGTCGGGCGCTGTACCAGGTCTTTGTCCGGGGCGAGATCCATCTCACGGATGCGACAACGGCGGAGATGGTCAAGTTGATGGAGAACACCTTTCGCGACGGCAACATCGCCCTGGCCAACGAGTTTGCCCGGCTGGCCGATGGCTTTAGCGTCGATGTCTGGCAGGCGATCGCGCTGGCCAATCTGCATCCGCGGGTCCACATCCTGCGTCCGGGACCCGGGGTGGGGGGACACTGCATCGGCGTCGATCCCTGGTTCCTGGTCGAGGCGGCGCCGCAATCGGCGCAGTTGATCCGCCAGGCGCGGCAGGTGAACGATGCTCAGCCGGAGTTCTGCGTCGACCTTGTCGAGCGCGCGCTGGGCGGGCTGAGCGACAAGGCCATTGCCGCCCTCGGCTTGACCTACAAACCCGAGGTCGATGACCTGCGCGAGAGCCCGGCGATCGCCGTGGCGCAGGGCCTGGCAGCGCGCGGGGCTCGCGTGACCACCTTTGATCCCATTGTGCCGCAGGCAACTGCGCCCGGCTGCGCGGCCGCGCCCGACCTGCAGACGGCGCTGACCGGCGCCGAGGCGATCGTGCTGCTGGTCGATCACCACCTGCTGCGCGCGCTCGATCCGCAGCAGGCGGCAGTATGGGCCAAAGGCCGGTTGGCCGTCGATCTGCGCGGCGTGTGGCGTGCCGCCGAGTGGCAGGCGGCCGGGTTCCGCCTGCACCGGTTGGGCGCGCCGCCGCCAGCGGGCTGAGGATCGCCGTGAGCGCTGCTCGCCGCCGCATGCTCTCGATCTTCGGCACCCGCCCGGAAGCCGTCAAGATGGCGCCGGTGGTCGCCGAACTGGCCGCCGCCCCCGACTTCGAGTCGCTGATCTGTGTCACCGCCCAGCACCGGGAGATGCTCGACCAGGTGCTGGACTTGTTCGCCATCCGGCCGGATTTCGATCTCGACCTGATGCAGGCGGACCAGTCGCTGGCCGACCTTACGGCGGCTGTGATCCATGGCCTCGATCCGATTCTGAACGAGGTCAAGCCGGACTGGGTGTTGGTGCAAGGAGACACGACCACGGTGATGGCAGCGGCGCTGTCAGCGTTCTACCACCGCGCCCGTCTGGGTCACGTCGAGGCGGGCCTGCGCACCGACGACAAGTGGCAACCCTTCCCGGAGGAGATCAACCGGCGCGTGGCGAGCGTGGTCGCCGACCTGCACTTCGCCCCAACCGCAAGGGCGCGCCAGAACTTGCTGCGCGAGGGGGTGCGGCCGGAACGGATCCTGGTGACTGGGAACACGGTCATCGACGCGCTGCTGCGCGTCGCTGAGCTGCCGTATGCATGGGACTCCGGCCCACTGCGCCAGGTGCCGCTGGACCGCAGGCTGATCACGGTGACGGCCCACCGCCGCGAGAACTTCGGTGCCCCGCTGGAGGCCGTCTTCGAGGCGCTGCGGATGCTGGCCGAAGAGTTCCGCCAGGACGTGCACCTGGTGTACCCGGTGCACCGTAACCCGAACGTCGCCGAGCCAGCCTACCGTCTGTTGAGCGGTGTGGCCAATATCAGCCTGGTCGATCCGCTCGACTACCTGCCGATGGTCCACCTGCTCAAGCGCTCGCACCTGGTGCTGACGGACTCCGGCGGATTGCAGGAGGAAGCCCCGGCGCTGGGCGTGCCGGTGCTGGTGCTGCGCCAGGTCACCGAGCGGCCGGAGGCGATCGAGGCCGGGACTGCCCGGTTGGTGGGTACTGACCGAGAGCGCATCCTGCAGGAGGCCCGTCGGTTGCTGCGCGATCCCGAAGCGCACGCTCAGATGGCTCGCGCCGCCAACCCGTATGGGGACGGCCGGGCCAGTGCCCGCATCGTGGCCGCCCTGCGGCAGGCCGACTGAGGCCAGCCCCATGCCCTGCAAAGTCGGAGGCGAATGAGCGCGCCCTCGGTCCGCCGGCTGTGCCTGGTGAGCCGGCTGGGCGGCATCGCCGGCCCGGCCTCCTTTCAGCGCCGGTTGTCTCACGGACTCGCCGGGCGCGGCATCCAAGTATGCTATGACCTCAGCGACCAGCCGTACGACGCCGTGCTGGTCTCCGGCGGGACCCGCCATCTAAGGGGGCTGATGGCTGCCCGGCGTCGGGGCATTCCGGTCTTCCAGCGGCTAGATGGCATGAACTGGATGCATCGTCGGCGACGGACCGGCGTGCGGCACTTCCTGCGCGCAGAAATCAACAACCTCCTGCTGCGCCTTCTGCGCAGCCGTCTTGCCGATGGCGTGATCTACCAGAGCGAATTCGTGCGCGATTGGTGGGAGACAGCTTTCGGCGCCGTTCCCATCCCGACGAACGTAGTGCTCAACGGCGTGCCGCTGGATGTCTTCGCCCCCAGTGCGCCCGGTGTCACACCTCAGACTCCGCGTCTGCTGGTCGTCGAGGCCAGCCTCTCGGGAGGCTATGAGACCGGTCTGGAGCACGCCGTCTTGTTGCTGAACGCAATGTTGGACCTCGGACGGCCGATCGACCTGGCGGTGGCCGGACAGGTCCCCCCCGGGGTGAGGCAGGCGGCTGATCAGCAGGCTCGGAGGCCGATCAGCTGGCTCGGGAGGGTGGACGCGGCGGAGTTGCCGGCGCTGTACGCCACCGGCAGCCTGTTGTTCTCGGCGGATCTGCAGCCAGCCTGCCCGAACACCGTGATCGAGTCGCTGGCGTGCGGCACGCCAGTCGTTGCCTTCGACACCGGGGCGCTGCCGGAGCTGGTTGCGCAGGACGCCGGACGGCTGGTTCCCTACGGCGCCGATGCCTGGCAACTCGAGCCGCCGGACATCTCAGGGCTGGCGCTCGCCGCACGGGAGTTGCTTGCCGACCCGCCGCGCTACCGAGCCGGCGCGCGGGCCCGGGCCGAAGCAGCTTTGGGACTCGACCGGATGATCGACGGCTACCTGAGCGCCCTGGGCTGGGCGGTGTGAGCCGATGAAGCCCGCCCGGAAGATGCGAGTCCGATTGAGTGTGAACCCGAAGGACCTCGTGATTTGTCGGCAGCCGATCGCTGGCCTTGAGGCGCGTCGGTCAGCCAGGTCGCGGCCCGGGGCCCAGCCGTGCTGACCTTCACTGGGCGCGTGGGGATTCAGCAGCGGATCCTGCCTGCCTATCGCAAGCCCTTCTTTGACTGCCTGGCACGCGCCTGTCCCAACGGGTTGAGTGTCTTCGCCGGCGAACCGCGCGCCGATGAATCCATCCTCCCGGGCGGGTCGCTTACGATCGCAAACGCAAGCTCGGCGCGCAACCTGCACTTGCTGAGCGGCAAGGCCTACTTGTGCTACCAGCGCGGGCTCACGGATTGGCTCGACTCCTGGCAGCCCGACCTGCTGGTGATGGAGGCCAATCCGCGTTATCTCTCCAGCGGCGCTGGAGCGCGCTGGATGCGGCGGCGAGGGCGGTGCGTGATTGGCTGGGGGCTGGGGGCGCCCGGCGCAGCCGGCCGAGGCTGGCGGCGGGCGCTGCTGGCGCGCTTCCTGCGCCGGTTCGATGGGTTGATCACCTACAGCCGGGCCGGGGCGGAGCAGTACGCCGGACTTGGCTTTCCGGCCGTACGCATCTTCGTGGCTCACAACGCGGCCATGCCCGCGCCGACGGTGATGCCGCCGCGCCCGCCGCCGGGCGCTGGACCCGGGACGGTGCTCTACGTCGGGCGTCTGGTGCCGCAGAAGCGGGTTGACCTGCTACTGCATGCGTGTGCCGCGTTGTCGCCCAGCCCGCGCGTGCTGATTGTTGGAGACGGGCCCGAGCGCACCCGGCTCGAGGCGCTCGCCAGAGCGGTTTGCCCGTCGGCGGAGTTTCGTGGGGCGCAGGTCGGCGAGCAGCTCGAGACCAGCTGTCGCCAGGCGGATGTCTTCGTCATGCCGGGCACCGGGGGGTTGGCGCTGCAGCAGGCAATGAGCGCCGGGCTCCCGCTCATCTCCGGTCGGGGCGATGGCACTCAGGCTGACCTGGTGTCACCTGCCAACGGCTGGATCCTGGAACGGGAGGAGCCAGCGGAGATCGCCGCTGTTCTGCGCCAGGCATTGGCCGACCGCCAACGGCTGCGCAGGATGGGGGAAGAGTCCTTCCGCCTGGTACGCGAGCGGTTCAACATTGAGTCCATGGCCGAGGCTTTCGTGCGCGCCTTTCTTTCGCTGAGCGAGGCGGCCTGACATGCGCCTGCTCTTCGTCGCTGACGGCCGCAGCCCGATCGCTCGTAGCTGGATCGCCTACACACTGCACGCCGGTCACGAGGTCCACCTGGTCACGACCTTCGCCTGTGCGCCCATCGCCGGCCTGGCCAGCCTGCACGCGGTATCGGCAGCGTTCAGCCGGGCAGGTAGCTCGACCACGCCGGGCTCAGCGCCTGGCGGGGCACGGGCGATGGGCGTGCGCGGCGCGATTCGGCACTGGCTGGGGCCCTGGACCGTCCCGGGCGCGGCCAGGCAACTGGCCTCCATCGTCGCCGAAGTATGCCCGCAGGTAGTGCACGCCATGCGCATCCCGTACGAGGGCATGCTCAGCGCGACGTTGCCGGCTGGAATCCCGCTGCTGGTTTCGGTGTGGGGAAACGACTTCACCTTGCATGCCGGGGCCTCGCCGGGAATGCGGCGCTGGACGCGGCGCTGTGTGGCGCGGGCGGACGGGCTGCACGTCGATTGCCGCCGCGATCTCGGGCTGGCCCAGGCATGGGGATTTGTGGGCGCTCGGCCTTCCCTGGTCATCCCGACCAATGGCGGCGTGCAGACGGAGGTCTTCCGCCCGACTCCGCCCCAGGAACTGCCGCAGGATTCGGGCCTGCGCCTGCAGTTGGCGCAGCTTGGTGAGCGGCCGATTGTGGTGCAGCCGCGCGGCTTCCGCGTGTACGTCCGCAACGACACCTTCTTCCGCTCCATCCCCGAGATCCTGCAACAGGTGCCTGAGGTGTACTTCCTCTGTCCGGGGATGGAAGGCGAGCCAGAAGCCGCCAAGTGGTTGCAGCGCCTGGGAATTGGGCCGGCGGTGAGCCTGCTGCCCGGGTTGACGCCCGCCGAGATGGCGTCCGTCTTCCAGCACTCGCTGATTGCCGTCTCGCCGACCACCCACGATGGCACGCCAAACACGCTGCTGGAGGCGATGGCCTGTGGCGCGCTGCCGGTCGCTGGGGATCTCGACTCGTTGCGCGAGTGGATCGAGCCGGGGCGGAATGGCCTGCTGGTGGACCCCTTCGATGCGCAAGCGTTAGCCGGGGCGGTCGTCGAAGGGCTGCGCAATGCGGAGCTGCGTCGTCAGGCTGGCGAGGTCAATCGCCGGATCGTGCTCGAGCGGGCAGATCGCGCGGGGTGCATGCAGCAGGCGGTCCAGCTTTACGAACGGCTGGCGGCAAGCGCGCCGAGCGCGATGCTATAATCCTCCGAGCCGCCTCGAAGCGAAGCCTCCACTTTCCGATGAAGCAAATCGTCCAGGATTTACGTTCCGGCAAGACACTGGTCATCGACGTCCCGGTGCCTGCGGTGCAGCCCGGGATGGCGCTGGTCAAGACCCACGCCTCACTGGTCTCCGCCGGGACGGAGCGGATGCTGGTGTCGTTTGCTGGCCGGGGGTTGCTGGGCAAGGCCCGGGCGCGCCCCGATCAGGTGCGGCTGGTCTTGGAGAAGGCGCGGCGCGAGGGTGTGCTGAGTGCTGCGCGCGCCGTGCGCTCACGGCTGGCGCAGCCCTTACCGCTGGGATACGCCTCGGCCGGGGTGATCGTCGAGGCCGGGCCCGGGTTGGGTGGCTTCCGCCGCGGCGACCGGGTTGCCTGCGCCGGCGGAGGCTATGCGCTGCACGCCGAGTATGCCGTCGTGCCGCAGAATCTGCTGGCCCATCTCCCGGCTTCGGTCGATTTCGAGTGCGGCTCGTTTGCCACGCTGGGCGCGATCGCGCTGCACGGCTTCCGTCTGGCCGAGCCTCAGGTCGGCGAGCGCGTGGCGGTGATTGGGCTCGGGTTGCTGGGTCGCCTGGCCGCCGGGGTCGCCGAGGCGGCGGGCTGCGCGGTCCTGGGGATCGATCTGTCCGCGGAACGGGTCAAGGGCGCACGTGCCGCCGGGTTGCAGGCCGTCGAGCGCGCGCATGCTGAGCGCCAAGGCGCAGCCTTGACTGGCGGCGAGGGCTTCGACGTTGTCCTGGTATGTGCCGACAGCGCGTCCGCGGATCCGGTCGACCTGGCTGGAAGGCTGGCGCGCGATCGTGGCCGGGTGATCGCCATCGGCGCGGTCGGCTTGGAGCTGCCCCGCCGGCTGTACTACGACAAAGAACTCTCCTTCCGGGTGTCGCGCTCCTACGGCCCGGGACGCTACGATCCCTCCTACGAAGAGGCCGGCATCGACTACCCGGCAGGGTACGTGCGCTGGACCGAGGGCCGCAACCTGCAGGCGGTGTTGACGCTGATCGATCAGGGCCAACTCGACGTTCGATCTCTGATCACACATCGCATCCCGATCGACAAGGCGCAGCAGGCCTACGCGCTCATCGCCGGTAAGAGCCGCGCTGCGTTTCTGGGCGTGGTGTTAACCTATCCGCAGGCCGCGACGGTCGCGGTGTCTTCGCGGCTTGAGCTGCGCCGGCCGGCGGCGGGCACGCCGTCCGCTGTCCGCCTGGGTGTGCTGGGTGCGGGCAACTTCGCCGCCAGCACGTTCCTGCCGGCCATCCGCCGCAGCGCCGGCGTGCAGCGAGTGGGCATTGCCTCCGCTGCTGGGCGGAGGGCCGCCGATTGCGCGCGCCGCTTTGATTTTTCCTATGCCACCAGCCAGGCCGAGCAGATTCTCCAGGATGCCGAAATCAACACTGTGGCGATTCTGACGCGGCACCATCTGCACGCCGAGCAGACGGCAGCCGCCTTGCGTGCCGGGAAGCATGTCTGGTGCGAGAAGCCGCTGGCGCTGCGAACGGAAGAACTGGACGATCTGCTGCCGGCGCTGGCCACCGCCCAGGGGATGCTGATGGTGGGCTTCAATCGCCGCTTCGCCCCGCTGGTCACCCGGCTGCGGGACAGCCTCGGCGACCGAGGCGAGCCGATGCACCTGGCCTACCGCGTCTACCCCGGACAACTGCCGCTCTCGCATTGGCTGCACGACCCGGCGCAAGGCGGGGGGCGGATCCTGGGCGAGGCTTGCCACTTTGTTGACCTGATGACTTATCTCGCCGGCAGCCTGCCGGTGAGCGTGTATGCCGTCGGCCTGTCCGACGATGCCCGCTACCGCGATGACAATGTCGCGATCACGCTCACCTTTGCCGACGGATCTGTTGGCACCTTGACCTACCTGGCCGCCGGCGCGCCGCAGGCTGGCAAGGAACGGCTGGAGGTCTCGACCGGGGGACACACGGCCGTGCTGGAGGACTTCCGTTCGCTCAGCGTGTATGGCGAGGGGCGGGATCGCGAGTGGCGCAGTCGGCTGGACCAAGACAAGGGACACACGCAGGCTTGGACAGCATTCGCCGAAGCCATTCGCCAGGCCGGCCCTCCGCCAATCCCCTATGGAGAACTGCTCGCGGTCCAGCAGGCGTGCATCGCTGCCGTGCAGTCCCTGCGCTCGGGAGTCCCGGTCGCCATCGATGTCCCCGGCGCCAGGTGACACCTGGCAAGCGCCGCCTTGAAGCTGCAGACTGCTCTGCTGGCACTGCGTGAGTTGGGGCTGCGGCCGCTCTGGCCGTACCTCCGCTACCGGGTTGGGCTGGGGAGCGGCGCCTACCAACGCAGTACCCCTGGTGAGCCCTGGAGCGATCAACCGCTGAGTCGCTGGTTGCTGCCCGGCGTGCCGAGTGATCCGGCCGGCTACGCAGCCTTCCGACGCCAGCAGCGTATCCCCTTCGCCTCCAGCCGACGCAACCTGGGTTCGAAACTTGCGATTGCGCAAGCCGAGGCCGTTCTGCGTGGCATCTTCCCGGTCTTTGGCGGCATGGTGTACGAGCGAGGCTTGCCGCCGGACTGGGGTGCTTTCCTGCCGCCTGCGCCCGATACGGCGCGCTACGAGGCACGGGTTCACTGGTCGAAGGTCGATTTGAATGCCCTGCCAGCCGATGTCAAGCTGGTCTGGGAGCTCTCCCGCTTCGGCTGGGTGTACCCGCTGGCGCGGGCCTATGCCCACAACCGCGACCCGCGCTACCCAGAGGCCTGCCTGAAGCTGTTCGACTCCTGGATGGAGGCCAACCCGCCCAACTGCGGTGTGCAATGGACCTCGGCGCAGGAGGTCGGGTTCCGACTGCTGGCGGCTGCCTTCTGCCTGCATGCCTTTTCCGCATGGATCGACGAGCGGCCCGAACCGGTGGTGAAGATCGTTCGACTGATCGCGGCCCACGCCGCGCGCATTCCGCCGACGACCAGCTATGCTCAGGCCCAGGGGAACAACCACCTGCTGATCGAAGCGACCGCGTTGTTGACGGCCGGGCTGCTCCTGCCTGAGCTGCAGCGCGCCCAGGAATGGGAGACCTTGGGACGGCGCTGGCTGGAGCGCGGCCTGCAGTCTCAGTTCTTCGAGGACGGCGGCTACGTTCAGTTCTCGAGCAACTACCACCGCCTGGCGTTGGAGTGCGGTCTGTGGGCGGCCTGTGTGTGCGCCGCGGCAGGCAAGCCGCTTACCCCGGACAGTCTTAAGGCGCTGGAGCGGGGGGCGGTGTGCCTGCAGGCGCTGGTCGATCCGTCCACCGGCCAGGCCAGCAACTTCGGCCCGAACGATGGCGCCCACTTGCTGTGCCTGACGGACTGCGTCGCGGGGGACTACCGTCCGGCGCTGCAACTTGCCGGGTTGGCGCTGCGCGGTGAGCGCCTGTATCCGCCGGGACCATGGGACGAAGCCGCCAGGTGGCTGGGTGTGACACTTGACGCTGTCAAGTCATCTCCTGCCCAACGGGCGCCCCGCGTCCGCGCAGGGGTCGCAACGGAGAACATCCTCCCGACAAAGTTGGGCTTCCCGCAGGCGGGCTTGTACCGCTTGGACGGCAGGAACAGCTGGGCACTGCTGCGCTGCGCCCGTTTCCGCAGCCGCCCTGGGCACTCGGACCAACTGCACCTTGACCTGTGGTGGCGGGGCACGGCGCTGGCCTGCGATGGGGGGACGTACCTGTACAATGCGGCTCCGCCCTGGGACAACAGCCTCGCTAGCGCGGCGCATCACAACACAATCGTCGTCGACGGCCAGGATCCGATGCTGCGAGCGGGTCGGTTCCTCTGGCTGCGCTGGGCGCAGGGGCAGGTACTCGGGAAGTGGAGCTCACCCGGCGCAGAGGCGCAGCTGATATGCGCCGAGCACGACGGCTACCGGCGGGTCGGGGTCGTGCACCGCCGGAGCGTGCTGCACCTGGCGCCGGATGAATGGTGGGCCGTCGATGATCTGCTCGGGCTGGGCGAGCACAATGTGTGTCTGACGTGGCGGCTCGTGGACGGGCCCTGGCGCGCCGAGCAGGGAGGTGTGAGCGTGCAGACCAACGTCGGACGTGTGTCTGTGCGCCTGGAGGGGGCGATTGGGTCTTGGGAGCTCCACCGCGCCGGCCGGCGGCTGAACGGCACCGGAGACAACGAGCCGACCCGCGGCTGGGAGTCCCCCACGTACAGCCTGCTGCGGCCGGCCGTTGAGCTGGTGGTGCGCGCCGAGGGCCCGTTGCCCCTGCGGTTGATCACCCGCTTTGGGCTGGGTGAAGCCCGGCCGGACCCGATGCACATCGTCTGGCGGGATGCTGGAGGGTTACCGCCATTGAGGGTCCTTGAGCGCGGGAAGCTGCGCTGGGAGCTGTGACTTGCGGATCCTGCTGATCCATCAGGCATTCGCCGCCCTGGGTGAGCCGGGCGGAACCCGGCATCACGAGTTCTGCCGCTGGTTAGCCGGGCAGGGGCATACGGTGACGGTCGTCACCGGCCGCGTGAGCTACCTGACCGGCCAAGCCGTGTCCGCGCATACGGTGCCGAAGCAGGAGACCGACGATGCCGGTGTGCGCATCCTCCGCTGCTGGAGCTACCGCTCCTACCACCGCTCATTCGTTCATCGAGTGTTGAGTTTCCTCTCCTTCATGTGCACTTCGCTCGTCGTTTCGCTGAAGCAAGGGCCGCTGGATGTCGTGTGGGGCACCTCACCGCCGCTGATGCAGGGCGCGACGGCTTGGGCGGTTGCCCGGCTGCGGCGTGCGGCGTTCGTGTTCGAGGTGCGTGACCTGTGGCCGGAGTTTGCCATCGCCATCGGCGTCCTGCGCAACCGGCTGCTGATCCGCCTCTCGCTCTGGCTTGAGGGATTCCTCTACCGCCGGGCGGATGCGCTGGTCGTCAACTCGCCGGGCTTCATGGACCATGTCCAGCGGCGTGGAGCGAGCAGGGTTCACCTGGTCCCCAATGGAGTCGACGTAGAGATGTTCCATCCTGCAGAGCAGGGCCAGGCCTTTCGCCAGGCGCTCCGCCTGGAGGGCCGGTTCGTCGTGCTCTATGCCGGAGCGCATGGGATATCCAATGACCTGGGGATCGTGCTGGACGCGGCAGCTCTGCTTCGCAGCCATCCGGAGATCGCCATCGTCCTGTTGGGCGATGGAAAGGAGAAGCCCGAGCTGATGGCGCGTGCCGCCGCCGAGGGCCTGGGCAATGTGCACTTCGTCGCGCCGCTGCCCAAGCGCGAGATGGCGGAGGCGTTGGCGGCGGCGGATGCCTGCCTGGCGATCCTCAAGCCGCTGGCGGCGTATCGGACGACCTACCCGAACAAGGTCTTCGACTACATGGCAGCCGGCAGGCCGACCATCCTGGCGATCGATGGCGTGATCCGCCAGGTGGTGGAAGAAGCAGGCGCCGGGGTGTTTGTGCCGCCTGGCGATGGAGGCGCACTGGCTGAGGCGATCCTGCGCCTGGCGAAAGAGGGTGAGGCGTGCCGGCGCATGGGCCTGGCGGCGCGGCGCGCGGTCGAGAAGGCGTTTGACCGGCGCCAGCTGGCAGCCCAGCTGCTGCAGGCGATGGAAGACGCGCAGGCAATCCGACCCGGGGGGAGTCCGCAGTGAGTGCCTCGCTGTTCCCGGCTGGTGTGCCTGTGCGCAAACGCCTGTTCGATTTGGCCGCCGTTTCCCTCGGCCTGATTGTGCTTTGGCCGCTGCTCGGTGTGCTGGCGTTGTGTGTGTGGATTGGCTTCGGCCGGCCGATCCTCTTTGGCCAGCAGCGGCCCGGCTACAAGGCGCGTCCCTTCATGCTGTTCAAGTTCCGCACCATGACCCGTGCGCAAGACGCACGGGGCCAGCTATTGCCCGACGCCCAGCGCCTGACCCGTCTGGGGAAACTCCTGCGCTCGTTCAGTCTGGATGACCTGCCGAACTTGTGGAATGTGCTGCGGGGCGAGATGAGCCTGGTAGGCCCACGTCCGCTGCTGATGCAGTATCTGGAGCGGTACACGCCTGAGCAGGCTCGGCGGCATGAGGTGCTTCCCGGCATCACCGGCTGGGCGCAGGTCCACGGCCGGAATGCGCTGGACTGGGAGGAGCGCTTCCACCTGGATGTGTGGTACGTCGACCAGTGGTCACTCCGCCTGGACATCAAAATCCTGTGGATGACGGCCGCCAAGGTCCTCCGGCGGGAGGGGATCAGCCAGCCTGGGCACGCCACATCGGAGGAGTTCCAGGGAGGCCGGCGCTAGACCTCCCCCACCTGTGGGGGTCCTCCCCCCTTTCTGGGCTGAAACAGGGCTTTCCAGCGCTTGCGGGGATATTCAATCGCAAGTAGGATGAATTCGTGCGGAAGCCCGCACGGCCGGGCCCACCAGGAGGTGAGGAGAGATGAAACCCGAACTGGAGTTCTATGACGTCAAATCCAAGTCCAAGTTCATGAGCACGGACTGGCGGATCGAGACCAGGCAGAACAAGGACCGGACCCAGTACTTCGCCGTTTCGAAGGTCCCGAATGCCACCCACGAAGCGTGGAAGATCGTGAAAGAGGCCTTCGGCAAAGAGAACATGTGAGCGGCGGCTGAAGCCAAAGAGACCTCCGCACACTGTGCCGCCCCGGAAACGGGGCGGCACAGTCTCCCCCCGGGGAGACTCCCAAGGGTGACGGCGTCCCTCCGCCTGGCGCCGGCTGTCCCGGTGAACGGTCCCGCAGGGCAGCGATGTTATGATTGCGGCTGTTGGGCGGCCGCCCCGGGCAGCCTGTCACGATGCCTGCCGAATTGACCCCCGCTGAGCTGTACCGTCAGATGCTGCGCATCCGTCGTTTCGAGGAGACGGTGCTGGAGGCGTTCCCGCGCGGCTGGTTCTACGGCACGACCCACACCGGGATCGGCCAAGAAGCGAACGCAGTGGGCGTGCTCGGTCTGCGCAAGCCGGGCGAAGTGGTCGTCAGCAACCATCGCTGCCACGGGCACTTCCTGGCCTACGGCGGGTCGATGACCGCACTGGCGGCCGAGCTGATGGGGCGGGCGACCGGCGTGTGTGGCGGGCGCGGCGGAAGCCAACACCTGATCGACAAGGACTTCTATGCCAGCGGCGTGCTGGGCGGGACGTTGCCGCTGGCTGTGGGCATGGCGCTGGCCGAGCGGCGGCGCCAGCACCTGGTAATCGCCTTCCTGGGGGACGGCACCCTGGGCGAAGGCGCGGTGTATGAGTCGCTGAACTTGGCAGCTCTGTGGCGCCTGCCGGTCTACTTCATCGTCGAGAACAACCGCTACGCCCAGACCACACCCATCCATCTGCACTTGGCCGGCGAGATCCCCGCTCGCTTCGAAGCCTTCGGCATTCCAGTAGAGGAACGCGACACGACCGACGTGCTCGAAATCCGTGATTTGGCCGAGTCAGGGCTGGATCGCCTACGGCGCGGGTCGGGCCCGCAGGCGCTTGTCCTACACACCTACCGTTTCTCGCCGCACTCAAGGGGCGATGACCTGCGCGACCCGCGGGAAATTGAGCGCTTCCGCCAGCGAGATCCGCTGCGGACGCATGGAGCACGGCTGCGACCCGAGGACCGGCGCCCAATCGAAGCCGAGGTGGAGCAGGAGGTCCACCAGGCGTTCGAGGCGGCCCGGGCCGCGCCGGTGGCCGACGCCGCCTCCATCACGCCAGCGCTGGGGCAGGGCACATGACCACGGTGCTGGCCTCGCTCAATCAGGCGCTGCGGCGCAGCCTGACGGCTTCGCTGGACGTGATGGTATTGGGGGAAGACGTGCTCGATCCCTACGGAGGTGCCTTCAAGGTGACCCAGGGCCTGTCGTCGACCTACCCGGAACGGGTCCTGGCAACGCCAGTGTCCGAAGCGGGCATCGTCGGCCTGGGTGTGGGCATGGCGCTGCGCGGGCTGCGGCCGGTGGTCGAAATCATGTTTGGGGACTTCCTGATGCTGGCGGGGGATGCGCTGGTCAACCATGCGGCGAAGTTCCGCTGGGTGAGCAACGATCGGGTGCGGGTACCGCTGGTAGTTCGCACGCCGATGGGAGGACGCCGCGGCTACGGCCCGACGCACAGCCAGTCGCTGGAGAAGCACCTGATGGGCGCCGCCGGACTCAGAACCGTGGCGGCCTCGGCGTTGCTCGACCCCGGTCCGATGCTGGAAGCTGCTATCCTTAGCGACGACGATCCGACGCTGTTTGTCGAGCACAAGCTGCTCTATGCGCAGCAGATCGGTGCGGGCCTGGACGGCGGCGAGTACCAGGTGCAGTCCGCTGGCGAGCGCTACCCTTCACTGACCGTTCGGCTGGCTGGGGCGCCGGCGCCTCGGCTGACGTTTGCCAGCTACGGCTACATGGCCGGCTTGGCTCTGGAGGCGATTCACCGCCTGGCCTACGAGTACGAGCTGTTCGCCGAGATGGTCGCCTTCACGCAGTTGGTGCCGCTCTGCCTGGAGCCCCTTGCTCAGAGCGTGCGCCAGACGCGGGCATTGCTCACGCTCGAGGAAGGCAGCGGCGTGCTGGGATGGGGGAGCGAGGCCATCTCGGCGCTGGTCGAAGAGCTGGGTCCGGTGTTTGATGCCCGACGGGTGAGCGCCCGCCCTGTGCCCATCCCGGCCAGCCTGCCGCTGGAGCAGGCAGTCCTGCCGCAGGTGGAGGATCTGGTGCGCGCGGCGCTTGCCATGAGCAACAGCGATCGAAGTGGGTCGATGAGGCGCTCAAATGGCTGACGCCACCCCGGTGACGGTTCCACTGATCAACCCCAATGAGTCTGAGGCGCGCCTGGCGCTGCTGGCCGTCCGCAACGGCCAGGCAGTGCAGGTGGGTGAGCCGGTGGCGATCTTGGAGACGACCAAGGCGGCGCACGAGCTGGTAGCCGAACAGGCGGGGTTCATCGCCGGGCTGCGCGCTGAGGTCGGGGCGAACCTGAGCGCCGGCGAGGTGCTGTGCTGGATCGCGGTTGCGGCGGACTGGCAGCCGGGCGAGATGCTCGGCGAGCCCGCATCGCCGCTCGAGGGCCGGCGGGCGACTGCCCCGGCGAGGCGGGCAGCTGAGCAGGCCGGCCTCGACCTGGCGGAGTTCCCAGCTGAACGCCTGATCACGGAAGAGATGGTCTTGGCCCGCATCGCGGCCGGCCGCCGGGTCGACCTGCCTGCCGGCCCATTCGGTGAGGCGGACCTGGTGGTCTACGGCGGCGGCGGCCATGGCAAGTCGCTGATCGAACTGGTCCGCACGGTCGGCCGGTATCGGGTGGTTGGCATCATCGATGATGGCCTGGCGCCGGGGAGCCAGGTGCTGGGCGTGACGGTGCTTGGCGGCGGCGGGGCGCTCGCCGAGCTGCGCCGGCGCGGGCTGCGGCTGGCGGCGAACGCTGTCGGAGGGATCGGCGTTGCACACAGCCGGATCCAGGTCTTCGAAGCGCTGCGCCTGGCGGATTTCGAGTGCCCGCCGTTGATTCACCCGACGGCCTGGCTGGAGTCGACGGCGCAGGTGCAGCCGGGCGCCCAGATCCTGCCACTGGCCTACATCGGCAGTGAAGCCATCATCGGACGGGGTGCGATCGTCAATACCTCGGCCGTCGTCTCGCACGATTGTCGATTGGGCGATTATGCCAATGTAGCTCCGGGAGCGCTGCTGGCTGGAGGGGTGGAGGTGGGTGAGGCGGCATTGGTCGGGATGGGGGTGACCGTGCACCTCGGCGTGCACATCGGCCGCCTAGCGCGCTGTGGAAACGGCTCGGTGATCGCAGAAGATGTTCCCGAGGGCGGCTTGGTTCGCGCCGGCAGCCTATGGGCGGAGAGGAAGGTCGGGTGAGCTATAAGGTTGCCATGTCCTCGCCGGACCTGAGCGAGGTGGAGCGCCAGGCGGTTGGCGAGGTGCTGCAGACGCCTCGGCTGAGCATGGGCCCGCGGTTGGAGGCCTTCGAAGGCGCCATCGCGGAGCGTGTCGGGTTGCGCCATGCCATTGCCGTCAACTCCGGCACCGCCGGCCTGCACCTGTGTGTGCGCGCGGCCGGGATCGGCGCAGGCGATGCGGTCATCACCAGTCCATTCTCGTTTGTCGCCTCTTCCAACGTCCTGCTGTACGAGCGGGCCGTGCCGATCTTCGTCGATGTCGACCCCCTCACCGGCAACCTCGATCCAGCGCAGGTAGCTGCTGCTGCGGCAGACCTGGCGCAGGGTGGCCGGCGCGCCGAGCGCTGGCTGCCGCGCTGCGGCGCCGAGGGCTGGACGAGCCCGCGGGGCCTGCTGACGGTCGATGTCTTTGGCCAGCCGGCCGACCATGACCCGCTGGCGGCCACGGCGCGCCAGCACGGGCTGACTTTGATCGAGGATTCGTGCGAGGCGCTGGGCGCCAGCTACAACGGACGCCCGGCCGGCACGCTGGGCGACATTGCTGTCTTCGCCTTCTACCCCAACAAACAGATCACCTCCGGCGAGGGCGGCATGGTCGTCACCGATCGCGATGACCTGGCGGGCATGGTGCGATCGCTGCGCAATCAGGGACGAGCGCCCGGCGACACCTGGCTCGACCACACCTTCCTTGGCTACAACTACCGCATGGACGAACTCAATGCTGCCCTCGGCTATGCCCAGATGACGCGCCTGGACGAGTTGCTGGACAAGCGGGAGGCCGTTGCCGGCTGGTACGCCGCACAGCTGGCGGGCATCCCCGGGGTCGAGGCGCCCGTTGTCGTGCCAAGCACCACCCGGATGAGCTGGTTCGTGTATGTCGTGCGCTTCGATCCGGGGATCGATCGCGATGCGCTGATCCACCGGCTGGACCAGGAAGGGATCCCCAGCCGACCGTACTTCAAGCCGATCCATCTGCAGCCGTATGTCCAGCAGCGCTTCGGCACGCAGGCCGGGGACTTCCCGGTTGCCGAGGACCTGGGGGCGCGCGGGCTGGCGTTACCCTTCTCGGGCGTGATGCGCCAGGATGAAGTGGCGCTGGTTTGCGACATCCTGCGCCGGGTGATTGGCTGAGGCGGGCACGAGTTCGCCCCCATTCATCCACTTGCCTCAGCCAGGCTATCCGCGCCAGAGCGAGTCCGGCTCAGCCAGGCCTGCCCACCGGGTAGGCGAACATGACGAGAACCCGGAAGCTCATCAGCACAATCCTGGCGCTCCTGGGCACTGTGCTCGTCTGGCTTCCCCTGCTGGGGCGGGTCACGTTCTCGATGGCCTTCCTGGCGAGATCGCGTGCGTTCCAATTCGACTACCTGATGCTGGCAGAGCTATTCCCGGCAGTTCTCGTGGGCGGGCTTGCTCTGCTGTGGGCGGCGCTTCGGGCGCGCATGCAACGGAAGACCATCGCTTGGGGGCATGGGATCTCGGTCGGTGCGCTGGTCGGCGGCCAACTGCTCGCGGTGCTCACTGGGCTGGCATCGGGGGAAACCGCGCCGGCAGGTTGGCCGTGGGCACTGGTATTGGCCTCAATCGCAGCCTACTCCCTGGCGGCTCTTGCGCTGGGGGTGGGCGGCATTCTCCTGCGCGCGGACCTGTTCGGGCAGCCCAACCTGCCAGGCCAAGGGAAGTAGAAACATCCTCCATGAGGCGAGCACTGTTCATGGGAGCGTGGCCGTCAGGGCCGCAACGTGCGTGTGTGCTTTTGACCGGGCTGAGCCCAGGCTGGGGTTGATGGGATCCGGCGGGGATGGACTTCGTTCTTGCACTGCGCTGCGCCTGGTGACCGAGTGCAGCTTCGCTCGCCAGCTTCCATCATGCAGTTCAGGCCGAGGCCGCTGCGCCTGCGTGAATGGGCCGGCAGGGCGGCCTCGGGAGGGGTGAGCAGAGGCCGGTGACGAGCTTTGAGTCATCCACCCGGCGGCACACTACAACGCGCAGTTTCTGAAGGGACGACTGTGCTTCGAGGAGAATCAGCGGGGCCCGGCAAGCTGCCGGGCCCCGTCAGTCTGTGAACGGCTGGGGCTCAGCGAACCTGCCGCCAGTTGACCAGGATCAGGTTCTTCTGGCAGTCCTCGTACGTGGTGAGCAAGTACTTGTCGGACAGCGGCAAGCCTGCCGTGTCGCGCAGCTGGACCCAAAGTGTCTTGTCGCTGGCGATTGGCCGGTCGGACAGATTGAACACATAACCGGCCGGACCGAGCTGGGTGGCGCTCCCCGATAGCGTGTCCAGGCTGACCGGCAGGCCGCCGAGCTGCCCTTCGAGATGGATTGTCTGAAGGGCAAAGGGCGCCCCGTTGAGATCGAAGACCTGACCGCCGACGCCCATCCATTTGCAGGCAGCGTCATTGGCGATGTTGGCGATGGCGTAGGGATCCGGCTGGACATTGAACGGGAAGCCGGTCGGTGAGACGGGGGCGGTCGCGGTCGCCGATGGGGTGACGGTCGGCGTATCGGTAGGAATCGGTGTCTCGGTAGGCGTCGGGGTCCGCGTGGCGGTCGCCGTCCAGGTTGGCGGCAGATAGATCTCGGGCGTGTTGGTTGGGGTTGGTGGGCCGAGCGTCGCCGCCATCACCGGCGGCGGGAAAGGATTCATTGGCGTGTAGGGGTTGATGAACAGCGAGAGCACGATCAAGCCGACGACAAGTGTGGCCCCCAGCACGACCAGCGTCAGGCAGTTCAGGATCAGGCGACCCAGACTGAATCCCCCGCTGCTCTGTGCATCCGAATCCATGACTGCTGACTCCTCTCGCACGGCGCCGGCTGGTTCTGGCTAGCCGGTGTCGACCAGTATGATGATCTCAGTGTCCTTGCGGCGCAAGTCCAGCCAGTCCTCCACCGCCTTGAGGCGCAGCCGGCGGCTGGCCTCCGGGCTGAGCGGGTGCTGGCCTCGATCGAGTACCTGCAGTACATGGTACCCCAGGCGGGAAGCGATGACCTCGGGGTTGAGCTCGCCGGCTTGCAGCGCAAAGGCGGCTTGCTCGACCTCGGGCGAGGCCAGGTAGTCGCGCGGGAACCATCCCAGGTCACCCCCGCCGGGCCGCGTGCTCAAATCAAGGGAGTAGGTAGCGGCCAGCGTGCCGAAATCGGCGCCGGCCGCCAGCTGCTCGAGCAGCGCCTCGGCCTCCTGGCTGCTGCCAACCAGGATGTGCCGGGCACGAACCTGTTCGACGGACTCGGGCACCGAGCCGGCGATCTGGTCGACCATGCGCTGGGCTTGCATCTCCTCCCTCAGGGTGGCCAGGAAGCTGGCCGTCGAGTAGCCGTTGGCGGCCAGCCATGCGGCCACCGCTTCCTGCCCGCCGCTCTCAGCGGCCAGCGCTTGCAGGCGGGCCTCGGCCTCGGCCGGGGTGACGCTCAGCCCGGAGAGGCCGGCACCGCGATCGAGCAGGCGGCGATCGATCAGCGCCTGCAGCACTCGCTGGCGGTACTCGGGGTCGGATGCAAGGTCGATGCCAAGCTCGACCTGCGCCTGCTCGTAGCGCCGCAGCTCTTGCTCGAAGCTGGCGAGCAGGATTGGCTCGCCGCCCACGGTGGCCGCGGCCGGCTCCGGGGTGGGCGTCGGGGGGGCTGGGGTGACGGTGGGCGGGACGGGGGTCGGGGCAGGACCCAGGCCGATCACCTGGCAACCCCACAGCGCCAGCGTGCCCAGGCCAATGGCGACTCGGAAACGGAAGGACATGCTGCCGGCGATTATACCCATGCCTCGCCGCCCCGTCGGCGCGGCGGACGCCGAATCAGCCGGAGGTGGCCGCGGAGGTCGAGGTGAAGACGAAGATCATCGGCTGGCGTTTGGTGGACTGATAGAACAGGCGCGACAGGTCTTTCTCAATGCGGGTCTTCAAATCGCCGGCGGGCGCCTCGCGCGTCAGTTCGTGGATCCGGGCCCGCGCCAGTTCGAAGAGCTCCTCCGCGTCGCGCAGGAAGACAAAGCCCTTGGAAACGATCTCCGGCTCCTGCAGCAGCCGCCCGCTCTGGCGGTCGACATGCAGGTGGACGGCGACGAAGCCGTCGCGTGCCAGCGCTTCGCGCTCGCGCAGCACGGTCGGTCCGATGTCCCCGACGCCGGAGCCGTCGACGAAGACATAGCCGCCGGGGATACGCTCCCCGACGCGCATCTCGCCATTGCGAAACTCGATCACCGTCCCGTTTTCGATCACGGCGATGTTCTCCCAGGGAATCCCGGTCTCGTGGGCGAGCGAGGCGTGCTGGTGCAGGTGGCGGAGTTCCCCGTGGATGGGGATGAAGTACTTGGGGTGCACCACCTGCTGCAGCAGCTTCATCTCCTCCTGACTGGCGTGGCCGGAAACGTGGACCGGGGCAATCGCGTCGTAGATCACGCTGGCGCCCCGCTGCATCAGCCGGTTAATCGTGCGGTGAACCATCTCCTCATTCCCCGGAATCGGGTGGGAGGAGAGGATCACGGTGTCGCCGGGGTGAAGGTCGAACTGGCGGTTGGTCCCGGTCGACAGCCGGCTAAGGATCGAGGCCGGCTCGCCCTGGGTGCCGGTGCACATCAGCACAACCTCGGAAGCCGGCATCGACAGCGCCTGATCGAGGGGCACGATCAGTTCGTCGGGTATGTCCAGATAGCCCAACTTGCGACTGATACGCACGTTCTCGATCATGCTGGTCCCGACGAACGCCATCACCCGGCCGTGGTTGGCGGCGGCCTTGGCCGCCTGGGCCATGCGCGAGATCAAAGAGGCGAAGGTGCCGATCAAGATGCGCCCGGCCGCCTCGCGAAAGACGGAGTCGAGGGCGGGATCAATCACCGCTTCGGACGGCGTCCAGCCGGGGGTGTCGGCGTTGGTCGAGTCAGCCAGCAGCGCCAGCACGCCGCGTCCGCCCAGTTCGGCCAGCTTGCCAAAGTCGGTTGGCCAGTTGTCCACCGGCGTCTGATCGAACTTGAAGTCGCCGGAGTGCACGATCAACCCGGCCGGCGTGGTGATGCCCAGGCCGACGCAGTCCGGGATCGAGTGGCACACGTGGAAGAACTCGACCTCGAATGGGCCGATGTGCGCCGAGCCGCCGGCCTCGACCGTGTGCAGGTCGGCTTTCTGCAGCATGCCGCCGCGCGACAGTTTGACCTCCAGCAGACCGCGGGTCAGGGGTGTGGCGAAGATCGGAGCACTGATCTCCTCCAGCACGTGGCGGATGGCGCCGGTGTGGTCCTCGTGGCCGTGGGTGACCACGATGCCGCGCACCTTGTCGCGCTTGTCGAGCAGGTAGCGGAAGTCCGGGATGACGTAGTCGATGCCCAGCATGTCGTTCTCGGGAAACATCAAGCCGGTGTCCACGATCAGGATGTTGTCCCCGTATTCGATGCACATCATGTTCTTGCCGATTTCGCCGAGTCCGCCCAGCGGAACCAGTCGTAGCGATTTGTCGCTCATGGGTTTGCCTTGTGGATCATGTGAGAATGCCGCGGCCGCCTCCCGGCTGCCAGGTGCGGGATATCTGCGGAGCGAGCCTGCCGGTGTGCGGGCATCAGTTCAGGCGGGCAACGTCGGTGGCTTGTGGACCGCGCACGGTCTGTTCGAGGAAGAAGGCCACCTGGTCGCCCGGAGCCAAGAAGGGCGCACTGGACCCGGCGATGGCGGTGTAGTGGACGAAGACGTCCACGCCATCCTCGCTGTTGATGTAGCCGTAGCCCTTGGAGCCGTCAAACCACCGGACGGTGCCGGTCGTGCGCTTGGACACGCGGGGATCCCCAGGATCGCTATGGAATGAATGCTGGCGCAGTGTAGCACAGCGGAGGCTGAGCGTCAATCGTGCCTGCCCTTCCCACCCTGCATGAAGCCGGGCTCGGGGCCTTGGCCTGAGCACGCGAGGCTCGCATGCGCCGCAGGGATGGCCAGCTGCCACGTCGGAGGTCTGTGGGGGGTAGATGTCCGGTGCCTTCCCCCTGCGGAGGGGGCGACCCCGTGCCCGCGCCGTCGCCGAGCGCTTGACGGATTGCGAGGACGGCCTATACTCTTGCCAAACCGAAGACACGTGAGTCGGGGTGGCCTGGCGCCCGGATGCGCAGGCCATCAATGGGGAAGCCGGTGACCCCGCAAGGGCAGTCCGGCACTGTCCCGCAACTGTAAGCCCGGCGGCTGGCGTGCCAGCCGATGGGCGAGTCAGGATACCCGCCCCTGCTCCCGCGCTGAGATGCCTTCCGCGGAGAGGAGGTGGCGCCAATGGACCAACCCCTTGAGCCTTCCTGACCCTTCCACCAGGAAGGCTTCGTGATTCCACCCACCTCCACGATCACCGGATGAAAGGAGCATACCCCAATGCGTCGCTCGTTCTTGTTCCTGGCCATGGCCTTGCTGACCACCTTTGGCGCGGCAACTGCCCAGGCCCAGACTCCCCATGAAATCGATCGGGCCCTCACCTGGCTGCGGACACAGCAGCAGGCGGATGGCGGATACTCCAACGGGTTCGCGCCCGGCAGCGATCCGGGCACGACGGCGGATGCTGTGCTGGCGATCGCCGCCGGCGGAGAGGATCCGGCGGCGTGGAGCGCAGGAGCAGCAACCCCGCTGACCTACCTCAAAGCGGCAGCGAGCAGCCAGCCGCTGTCCGCCGGCCTGGCCGCGAAGCTGACGCTCGCTGCCGTGGCTGCCGGCATGGATCCCGCCGATTTCGGCGGCGTCGACCTGAATGCAGCCCTCGAGGGCAGCTTCGACTCGGCAACCGGGCTGTATGGCAGCGGGCCGTTTGACAGCACCCTGGCGATCCTGGCGTTGCACGCTGCCGGGCGCGCCATCCCGGCGCAGGCTGCCGATGGCTTGCTGGCCTACCGGCTCGCCGACGGCTCGTTTTCGTTCAGCGGGGACAAGACCCCGGGGGCTGGCGATTCAAACACGACCGCCCTCGCAGTCCAGGCGCTGGTCGCCTCCGGCCGAACGGATGACACCTCCCCATCGATCGCCTACTTCCGGGCAACGCAGAACCCCGATTCCGGCTGGACCTATCAGAAGCCGAGCGAATTTGGCGAGGCAACCGATGCCAATTCCACGGCCCTGGTGATGCAAGCGTTGCTCGCTGCCGGTGAACAAGCGGCGGAGTGGGGGGATCCCGTCCAGGCGCTGCTGGCGCTGCAGCTCGCCAGCGGAGCATTCAGCTACAACGCCGCCACCTCCTCCGAGAACTTGTTGGCCACGGTGCAGGCCGTGCCTGCCATCGCTGGCGTGTCCTTGACTGATATCGGGCAGTCGGTGGTGGGGGAGGCTGGTCAGCCCACGGCGGCATGGCTGGATCGGCGGCTGTTGGTCGGCAGTCTGGTGGCGCTGGGGGTGATCCTGATCGGCATGGCGTTGTTTGCCCGTCGCGGGCGAGGAGAGGCATAAGCCTGGAGTTCTGGAGCAGGCGATGCGGCTGCATCCGGTAACGTGGATCGTGTGGACGATGGCGGCGACGGTGGTCGCGCTGATCGTTCGCCATCCCGGCTACCTGTTGATCGTGGCACTGGCGGCGATTGCGGTGCGCGCTCGCGCCAGCGGCGGCCGCACAGTGGCGGGGGATGTGCGCCTGGGCTTGAGCCTGCTGCTGATCCCGGCCTTGTTCAACCTGGCTTTCAGCCGGGTGGGGCAGACCGTGCTGCTCGAGCTTCCCCTGCCGCTCATCGGAGGGCCCTACACGCTGGAGGCATTGCTCTATGGGGTTTCCGCCGGCGTGCAGATTGCGGCGATGATGTTGGTCGTGCTGGCGATGAGCCTGGTCGTGCGGCCGACCGACTTGCTGCGACGCATGCCTTCCGGCCTGGGCCAAGTCGGCATGAGCGCCTCGATGGCGATCAGCTTCGTACCTCAGGTGCGAGCATCGTTTGCCTCGATCCGCGAGGCGCAATGGATTCGCGGGCGGGAG
>JBFYRF010000043.1:0-4743 GCA_041302385.1 Anaerolineales bacterium
GGGGGGGGGGGCCCCCCCCCCCCCCCCCCGCCCCGATCATTCCCTGCCCCCTTTCCGCCGCGCTGCTTGGCGGAGCCAATGGCCGTCCGCAGAGCGGGGGTGAGGGGGTGAGGCCCAAGGCGGTCTCTGAGCATGATCCTAGTCGAACACCGTCGGGCGCGCCGGGTCCAGCCGAGAAGCCAGCACATCTGCCAACAGCCGGGGCGTGGTGCGGTACGGTGAAAGCGGCCCCGGCAGGGCAGCGATCGGAAAGAAAGCCACCTCGGACGTCTCGGGCGAGGGCTTGACCTCTCCCCCGATAAGCTCGCACAAGAACACCAGCTTGTAGGCGTGGAACAGTGGCAGCTCGCCTTCGATCCGGTTCGCATCGTAGGCGGCGACCAGGTGCGTGGCGCGGACTTCCAGGCCTGCCTCTTCGAAGACCTCACGCTCGACGGCCAGCGCCGGCGGCTCACCGACATCGGCCCACCCGCCCGGGAGCGTCCAGTTCCCGTCCATCGACTCGCGGACCATCAGCAATCGGTCCCCGTCAAACACCGCGCCGCGCACATCGACCTTGGGTGTGACGTATCCCGGCTGGGCGCGGAAGGCGGCGAGTGCCTCGCCGACCGGAAGCGTCGAATGGGCGGCAACGATCTCCGCCGCGATCTCGAGCAGCCGTTCCGCCCGGCCGCGCTCGAACTCGTTCTGGGCGTAGTGGCGGCTGGTCTGTGCCAGCGCCTCGATCTCACGCGCCCAGGCCAGCCAACGGCTCTCCTGCGTGCTGCGCTCGTCGCTCATTGCCGGGCCAACTCCCGCGCCAGCCAGTCCTGATCGACTGGAAGCCGGCGAACACGCACGCCGCAGGCGTGATAGATAGCATTGGTGATCGCCGGTGAGGTCGGAATGCTGGTAATCTCTCCCACCCCCTTGGCGCCGTAGGGCCCGTGGCTGCATGGGCTCTCGACCAGAATCGGCACGATCTCCGGCGCCTGGACGATGGAGGGCATGCGGTAGCGCCCCAACCGATCGGTGAACACCCGTCCCTGCTCGAGGATGAACTCCTCGGTCAGGGCGTTGCCCAGGCCCATCATCACGCCCCCTTCGACCTGACCCACGAGCCCCAGCGGGTTGAGCGCGCGCCCGACGTCGGTGGCAGCGATCACGCGCAGCACGCGCGTCTCACCCGTGATCCGGTCGACCTCGACCTCCGCCGCCTGCACGGCGAACGAGTAGGCGACGTGGATGTCCGTCCCCGAGCCGACCGGCTCGGTCTCCGGGGCGCGGTACTCGTGCTCGACGCTCGTTGGCCTCCCCGCAGCCGTCATGCGATCGACCAGCTCGGCCATTGTCAGCCGGCGTTGTCCAATCGACACCCCCCCATCCACGAAGCCGACCTGCGCCGGAGCTACATCATACTCTTCGGCCAGATATGCGGTTGCGGAAGCCTTCCACAACTCGCACGCCTGCCGCACGGCATTGCCGGCGACGAAGGTCTGGCGCGAGGCGGTGGTCGGGCCTCCATCCGGCGTGAGATCGGTATCCGACAGCAGCACCCGCACACAATCGAGCGGCAGCGCCAGCTCCTCGGCGACGATCAGCTGGAGCACGGTCACCAGGCCCTGGCCGATCTCTGCCGAGGAGGTGCGCGCCTCAGCCATCCCATGTCGATCCACCTCCACCTGGGCGGTGGCCTTGTCGGGCGCGCCGCCCCCGAGGCCGGTGTTCTTGAAGGCCGCCGCAATCCCCCAGGCTCGTACCAACTGCGGTTGATCCGGGTCCGGCCGGGCGGCGAACAGATTTCCCGGGCCGTGCAGCCGGCGCATCTCCGCCTCGACCCGCTCAAGGCACTCCAGCAGACCGACGCTCTCGGTCAGGCGCTGCCCGGTGCTCGTGCTCTCGCCGGCGCGCAGCGCGTTGATTCGTCGGATGGCGATCGGATCGATTCTCAGCTTGTCCGCCAACTCGTCCAGCGCCGATTCGACGGCGAAGGCGGATTGCGTCACCCCGAAGCCGCGAAATGCGCCGGCCGGGGGATTGTTGGTGTACACGGCGTGGCAGTCCGACCGCACCCACGGGATCACGTATGGCCCGGCGGAATGGGTCGTGGCGCGGGTCATCACCTTCTCGCCGAGCGAGGCGTAGGCGCCGGTGTCGCCGTACAGCTCGGTCTGGGCAAAGCGCAATCGGCCGTCGCGATCGGCGCCCAACCGAACGTGAAGGTGCGTGGCATGCCGCTTGGGATGGACCAGCAGGCTCTCGCGACGATCGAACAGCACCTTCACCGGACGCCCAGTGGCACGCGCCAGCAGCGCGGCGTGGATCTGACCGGCGATGTCTTCCTTGCCCCCGAATCCACCGCCGATCGGCATGCCGATGATGTGAACCTGTTCGACCGGAACCGCCAGGCTGGCTGCCACCTGGTCCCGGTCGGAGTACGGGATCTGCGAGCCGACGTAGACCTCCATCCTGCCGTCCTCGGTCAGTCGAGCGATGCTGCACTCGGTCTCGAGGAAGGCGTGCTCGGTCGTCGGCGTGTAGAACTCTCCCTCGACTTGCGCCTCCACCGCCGGCGGCGAGTCTGCTTCTCCCTTACGGACCTGGATCCGCTTGAGCAGGTTGCCGTTCGGATGCAGGCGCGGCGCGTCCGCTTCGAGCGCCTGGCGCGGATCGGAGACCACCGGCTGCGGGTCGCAGGTGAAGCGGATGCGGGCCAGGGCGGCCTGGCACTGCTGGCGCGTGTCGGCGGCGACCAGGGCCAGTGGATCGCCAACGGTGCGGATGCGCTCCCCGACGCCGACGAGCACCGGCCAGTCCTTGACGAACAGGCCGTGGTCGTGGGCGCCCGGAATGTACTCGGCGGTCAGCACGGCGCGCACGCCGGGCATCGTCCGCGCCTCAGACACGTCAAGGGAGGTCAGGATAGCGTGCGGAATTTCCGCTCGAAGCGCCATTCCGTGCAGCATGCCGGGGAAGGTCAGGTCATCGGTGAAGCGGGTCTGGCCGGTGACCTTGGCGGCCGCGTCGGGCCGCGGCACGACAGTCCCGATCGCCCGGCTGCCGGCGACCTTCGGTACGCTGGGACCGCCCATCGACTCGCCGCTGTGCATGCTGCGTGCGGCATCCTGCACGGCACGCAGCAGCGAGGGGTAGCCGCCACAGCGGCAGAGTGTGTCCTTCAGGGCGGCGCGGATATCGGCTTCGGTCGGCTCCGGATGGGCGAGCAGACAGCCGGCAGCCGCCATGATCTGGCCGGGGATGCAGTAGCCACACTGGACAACCCCGTGCTCGACGAAGGCCTGCTGCAACGGGTGCAGCGCCTCCGGCGTGCCGAGTCCCTCGATGGTCAGGACGTGCCGACCGTCGGCCCTGGCGGTGGGGTAGTTGCACGAGAGGATCGCCTGTCCATCGACCAGGACGGTGCAGGCGCCGCACTCGTCCTCCTCGCATCCGATCTTGGTTCCGGTCAGCCCAAGCCGCTGGCGCAGCGTCTCGGCGAGCATCTCCCCGGGCTCCGGCCGCAGCTGCACCAGCTGCCCGTTGACGTCAAACCGAATCTCGGGCGTCAGGCCAAGCTCAGGCATGCGCCCCCTCCGACACGCGTCCGTGCGTCCGCACCGCCTCGGCGTGCGCCGCCCAGAGGACACGCCCGAGCAGCGGATCGAGCAAGTGATAGCGGTACTCGGATGTGGCGCGATGGGGACTGGTGCGCAGTTGGACTTCGTGGCGCAGCGCCCGCCCCGCCTCGGCCAGCGACTCGGCCGCAAGCGGCCGTCCTTGCAGCGCCCGCTCCGCCAGGCGTGCCCGGCGCGGCACCGGACCGCACGGACCAACCGCCAGTCGGGCGGATTCGACGGTGCCAGCCGGATCCAGGCGGACCCAGGCTGCCACGTTGAGCAGCGCGATCGCCAATCCCTGCGGACGCATCACCCGCGAGAAGGCGCCGCCTTCGCCGGTCCGTCGCAGCGGAAAGGCAAGGCGAATCAGAATCTCCTGCTGGCGGTCGAACGTGGTCTCACCGGGTGCCTTGAAAAGCGTCTCGACCGGCACCCAGCGCCTCCCCGCGCAAGACGCCAGCTCAGCCTGCGCGTCCAGCGTCAGCAGGGCGATGGTGCCATCCGCTGCTGGGAGCGCGTGAGCCACATTGCCGCCCAGCGTGGCCACATTGCGCACCTGCGGTCCGCCGATCAAGCCACAGGCCTGCTGAAGCGCGGGGGCATGCTCGGCGATCAGCGGGCTTCTGGCAATCTCCCAATGCGTGGTGGCGGCGCCAATCTGCAGCTGTTCATCCGGTCCGATGTCGATTCCCTGCAGGTCGGGGATATTCGTGACGTCGATCAGCGTGCAGGGAGCTGGGGTGCGGCCGGAGCGGATGTCGAGCAGCAGGTCGGTGCCCCCGGCGAGAATCCGAACGGGCGGCTCCGAGCCGGACAGCAGACTCAGCGCCTGGTCAATCGAAGCCGGACGGTGGTAGTTCTCCCAAAGACGCATGGCTGGTTGGGCTGCGCTTGGGGATCGAATGGCGCTTCTCGAGGAGCGAGGCTGCTCAACGCCGCTGCGGGTCCACCCCGCCGCGACCACCGATCCGAGGCTGCAACGATTTTAGCATGGGCTCAGGGGGCGGACAAGCGGTCAGCCGACAGCGGTCAGCGATCAGCCATCCGCGGTCAGCGCCCAGCGCGGCGCACGGACCGGGGGATCGAAGAGCGAACGAGGCGGTCCGACCAGGGGGCTGGGGGAAAAGCCCAGCGGGACCCCAACGGG
>JBFYRF010000044.1:0-4244 GCA_041302385.1 Anaerolineales bacterium
AGGCCGCCGTAGCCGATGTCGTAGGCCCAGCCATCGCCGCCGATCACCCACACCGATTTCGGAACCAGGTAGTCGATCACGCTCACCAGGCGCTTGGCATCGGGGTCCTTCGACTTCACCAAGAATGCCTTGAGCTCCTCGATTCGCTGCCTCTGCTGCTCCACACCTTCGCCGGAACCCACATCCGCCTGCCGAATCGCCTCAACCAGCGCCGACTTGCCGTCAAAGCTCATTCGTTCGAGCAGCGCCTGGGCAAATCCGGTCAGTTTGTCGGCCGTCAGGCGCATGCCCATGCCGAACTCGGCATTGTCCTCGAACAGCGAGTTGGACCAGGCCGGACCGCGCCCGTCGAATCTCGGAGCGTAGGGCGTGGTCGGCAGGTTGCCGCCGTAGATCGACGAGCAGCCAGTGGCGTTCGCGACCAGCATCCGGTCGCCGAACAGCTGCGTGAGCAGCTTGATGTAGGGCGTCTCTCCGCAACCACCACAGGCCCCCGAGAACTCGAACATCGGCGGCAGGAACTGCGATCCCTTGGGAGTGAAGCGGTTGATCGGCTTCGGATCGGGGTCGGGCAGCTTCAGGAAGTACTCCCAGTTGGCGACCTCCTGCTCGCGGATCGGCGTCTGGGGGGCCATATTGATCGCCTTGCGCTCGGTCTTCTGCCCCTTCTCGTCTTTGACATTGGCCGGGCAGATGTACACGCACGCCCCGCAGCCGGTGCAGTCCTCGGGCGCCACCTGCACGACGTACTTCATCCCCGGGTATTCCTTGCCCTTGTAGTCGATCGACTTGAAAGTGGGCGGGGCCTGGCCGTCGTGCGCCGGGTCGAACACCTTGACCCGGATGGTGGCATGCGGGCAAACGAACGAGCACTGGTTGCACTGGATGCAGGCCTCCGGCTCCCAGACCGGGATCTCCAGGGCAATGTTACGCTTCTCGTACTTGGTCGTCCCGACGGGATAGGTGCCATCGGCCGGCATGCGCGACACGGGCAGCCGGTCCCCACGGTAGGCGATGATCTCGCCGGTCACGTTCCGGACGAATTCTGGCGCATCGACCGGGACGGGTGGCCGCATGCGTAAGGTGCTGGTAGCCTTGGCCGGCAGCGGGATTGGATGAATGCGCTCGCTGGCCAGCTCGGCCGCCCTGATATTCATTTCCACCACGGACTTGCCCTTGTCGCCATACGTGTCCTCGACGGCCAGCTCGATCATCTTCAGCGCCTTTTCTTGCGGCAGCACCCCCGAGATCGAGAAGAAGGCCATCTGCATGATGACGTTGATCCGCCCACCCAGGCCGATGGACTTGGCCAGCGAGTAGGCGTCGATCACGTAGAACTTCGCCTGCTTGTCGATCAGCCCCTGCTGCACCTCGAGCGGCAGGTGATCCCAGACCTGCTCCGCCGGGTAGGGGCTGTTGAGCAGAAACGTCCCGCCCGGCTTCAGGCTGCGCAGGATATCGAATCGCTCCAGGAAGGGGAACGAATGGCAGGCGAGGAACTCAGCCTGGCTGATCAGGTAGATGCTGCGAATCGGTTGGGGGCTGAAGCGCAGGTGGGAGATGGTCATCGAGCCGGACTTCTTTGAGTCGTAGACGAAGTAGCCCTGGGCGTAGTAGTCGGTCGCCTTGCCGATGATCTTGATCGAGTTCTTGTTGGCCCCCACGGTGCCGTCGGCTCCCAGGCCATAGAACATTGCCCGGTGGGTGCCCTCGGGCTCGGAGTTGAAGCTCTCATCCCAGGGGAGCGAGGAGTTCGTGACGTCCTCGATGATCCCAACCGTGAAGTGATTCTTCGGCGGCGTGGCCGTCAGGTTGTCCAGCACCGACTTGGCCATCCCCGGGGTGAATTCCTTCGAGCCCAGGCCATAGCGACCGCCGGCGACGATGGGCGCCCGCTCGCGGGCAATCGTCCCCGCCGCCAGCGCCTCACCGAGCGCAGTGTGCACGTCCTGGTAGAGCGGCTCACCGGAGGCGCCGGGTTCCTTGGTGCGGTCGAGCACGGCCAGAAGGCGCGCGGTCTTGGGCAGGCTGGCGACGAAGGCCGCCGAGTCGAACGGACGATACAGATGCACCTTCACCAGGCCGACTCGCTCGCCGCGCTGATTCAGGTGTTCGACAACCTCGTGCATCGTCTCGGCGCCCGAGCCCATCATCACCACAACCCGCTCCGCATCGGGAGCGCCGACGTAGTCGAACAGCCGGTATTGCCTGCCGGTGAGCTTGGCGAAGCGGTCCATCGCCTTCTGGACGATGGCCGGCGTCTGCAAGTAGTACGGGTTGACCGTCTCGCGCCCCTGGAAGAACACATCCGGGTTCTGCGCCGTGCCGCGGATCGCCGGGTGTTCCGGCGAGAGGCCGCGCATCCGGTGGGCGATCACCAGATCATCGTCGATCATCGCCCGCATGTCGTCGTGCGTGAGCTCTTCGATCTTCTGGATCTCCGACGAGGTGCGGAAGCCGTCGAAGAAATGCAGGAAGGGGATCCGCGCTTCGAGCGTGGCCGCCTGGGCGATCAGCGCATTGTCCATCGCCTCCTGCACGTTGTTGGAGGCCAGCATCGCCCAGCCAGTCGAGCGCGCAGCCATCACGTCGCTGTGGTCGCCGAAGATGGACAACGCCTGCGCCGAGAGGGCTCGGGCGGCGATGTGGAAAACCGTCGGCGAAAGCTCGCCCGCGATCTTGTACATGTTGGGGATCATCAGCAGCAGGCCTTGCGAGGCGGTGAAGGTCGTCGTCAGGGCGCCAGTGGTCAGCGCGCCATGCACGGCGCCGGCTGCGCCGCCCTCGGACTGCATTTCTGTGACATTGGGCACAATCCCCCAGATGTTCTTCTCCCCCAGGGATGCCTTCTCATCGGCGATCTCACCCATGCTCGACGAGGGGGTGATCGGGTAGATGGCGATCACCTCGTTCGTGGCGTAGGCCACGTGGGTCGTCGCCGAGTTGCCGTCGTGTGGAACCAGCTTGCGCTTGGCTGCATCAGCCATGATGTTCTCCTTGGTCCGGCTCGGGGGACGCCTTGCCCCCGCCCGCACTACGCGGGTCAACCCGTAAGTCTAGAGACGCGCCGCAACCCCCGTTAGTGCAGAAGGGCATCGCAATCTGGAGGACAGTTGTCACTTTTAGAGATTCGGCTTCTGAGCCAACCTAAACTTCAGGCACTGGCCGGCGGCGCCGGGTGTCGCCCGCCCGACATGCGGGTACGCCTGCAGCGGCCGCTCGGCCTCGCCCGTCCACTCCCTGGAGGCACGATGGTCGACCTGAAGACAACTTTCATGGGGATTCCCCTCCGCTCGCCGCTCGTCGTCGGCGCCAGTTCAGTTTCCGGCATGGTCGACCGCATCGCCATGGCCGAACAGGCGGGTGCCGGGGCACTGGTCATCCGTTCCTTGTTCGAAGAGCAGATCCAGCTCGACGCCCTGCGCCTGCAGGACGATCTGGCGGTCGGGGGTGAGAGCTATGCCGAGGCGCTCTCGTATTTCCCCAACCTCAAGCATGGCGAGGCCGCCGAGCACCTGATGTGGGTCGAGAAGGCCCGCAAGGCGGTCAAGATGCCGCTTTTCGCCAGCCTGAACGCGGTCACGCCGGGCACCTGGACCAAGTACGCCGCCCAACTCGAATCGACCGGCATCGATGGTCTCGAGTTGAATGTGTACGCCATCGAGGCCAACCCGGCCAAGACCCCGCAGTCCATCGAGCTCGAGCTGTACGAGACGGTGGCTGCGGTTTCGTCTCAGGTCAAGATCCCGGTGGCCGTAAAGCTCAGCCCGTTCTACACTTCGACCTCGCACGTCGCCCACGGCCTGGCCCAGCGTGGGGCCAAGGCGCTCGTCCTGTTCAATCGCTTCCTGCAGCCCGACATCGACCCAACCACGGAGACGCCGACCAACGAGATGACCCTGAGCGAACCGGCGGAGATCAAGCTCCCGCTGCGCTGGATCGCTCTGCTTCACGGTCGCCTGCAGGCGGATCTGGCCCTCAGCACCGGGATCCACACCGGCGCCGACGTCGCCAAGGCGCTGCTCGCCGGCGCCACCGTCGCCCAAACTGCCAGCGCCATGATCCAGCACGGGGTGCCTTACCTCTCCACCATGCTGCGCCAGCTGGAGGGCTGGATGGAGGAGAAGGGGTACACGAGCATCGACGACTTCCGCGGCAAGCTCAGCCAGAAGCAGGCGCTGGATCCCTTCATCTTCGAGCGTGCCCAGTACGTGAAGCTGCTGCTGTCGCAGAAGTAACCTCGC
>JBFYRF010000055.1:0-6946 GCA_041302385.1 Anaerolineales bacterium
GTTTCCAGCCCCTGTGTCTCCTCGGGCACCAGCAGGGTGGTTTGTACGTAGAGCGCGTCCTCTGGCGGCAGGAAGCGGTTGGCGCGGCTGGACAGCATCACGGCGGGGATGGCATACCCCAGCACAAGGATGATCAGCAGCAGCAGGCCGCTAACCGCGTTGCCGCCCTGCAGGTTGACCACATTCAACAGCAGGGTGAACACCAGGACAAACAGCGCCACCAGGGCGGAGATCAAGTAGGCCTGCAGACGGGCGGAGCGCTCCTCGGGGGTGCGGCTGCCGGCCCGCTTGTGGCAGCGAGCGCAGAGGGGGATGGCGAAGCGGGTAGGGCGGCGTTGGCCGAGCACCTGGCCGGCCGGGAGGGATCCCTTCACGCTCAGCTTGCGCCGGGCCGGGGTCGCCATGCAGTGGGCGCAAGCGCCGCCGGGAAACCGCACTTTTATGCCGCGGATCACGGTCCGGTGGCGCAACCCAGGCGGCGGGTCGGCCGGCGCCTCGGGCGCGCGCCCGGTGGCCGCAGGCTCATTCGGATCGGGTGGAAGCGCGGCGGCTGGGACGTGCTCGGCCGGAGGCACAGCCGCCAGGCCAGCCAAGGCAATCGGCACCTCAACCGCCTCGGGAGCTGGGGGCGGACCGGCTATCGGGGAAACAGCGAAGAGGTCGAGGTCGGGCTGCGCAGTGTGCCACCGCGAGCCAGCCCCATGTGCGGCGTCGGGCGGCGGTGACGGCGGCTGCCATGCAGCAGGTTCCTCCGGCAAGACCAGCCAGTCGTCGCTCGGCTCCTCCGCGACGACGGGTTCCTGACCCATGCCGAGAAGAGCCTCCCGCAGCAGAGCATCCTCCCCGGGGAGTTCTTCCTCGCCCTCGAAGAGCAAGTCCTCGATCGGCACGCCGGCCAGGGCGGCCAGCCGGGAGGTGAAGTCGTCGAGGTCGCCTTCGACCTCTTCCAAGGGAGTGCCGCTAGACTCCTGCGCGGCGGGCGCCTCGACTTCGGGAGTCGAGGCGCGAGCAAACAGGGCAGGCATGACAGCCGCCTCGAGATCCTCCACTTCATCTTCAGCACCTGGCGCGGTGGCCGATGCCTCCGAGGCAGACCGATCATGTTCCGCCGGCGGCTCGGCAAGCCCAGCTTCTTCTGGCGCCTCGGGCAGCGCCTCGGCCGCCAGCTCGACCGCCGCCAGGCGCCGGTCCTCGGCGGCCGAGCGCATCACTTCCTCCGGGCTGGCCCACTGGCGCAGCGCCACTCGCCGGGCCTCGGGGTAGTCGGAGTGGATCATGCCGTACATCAACCAGTCTCCCGTTACGTCGAGCACGAAGACCGATTGGCACTCGGAGCAGGTAACGTAGTCAGGCATGCCTTCGAGGTGGACAGCGCGCAGCGCGTCCCGCCCGCACACGAAGCACGGGCGACCTTCGATCAGGCCGTCATCAATGGTGGGGCGAGGGGCAAGGTCCATCGGCATGTGCCTCAGGCAAGGAGGCAATTGACTCTAGCACATCGCCCGGGAGGGCGGCAATGCAACCTAGGGCCTATAGCCCGGTGGCGCCGGACAGCGCTGCCTGCCGGGCGGACTCGATGTACGCCAGGGATTGGTGGCGGAAGTAGGTGTTGTACAGATCGGCATAGTGGCCGCCGCCGGCGAGCAGGGAATGGTGGTTGCCCTGCTCGAGGATCCGCCCGTTCTGCAGCACGATGATGCGATCTGCCGCCTGGACAGTCGAGAGCCGATGTGCGATCAGCACCGAGGTGGTGGCGTCCAGGATCAACGCAAGCGCCTGCTGGATCTGATGTTCGGTGAACGGGTCGATGTTGGCGGTGGCCTCGTCCAGGATGAAGATCGCCGGCTGCTGCACCAGAACCCGCATCAGGCTGACCAGCTGCCGCTGACCCATAGACAGCCGGCTGCCGCGCTCTCCGACCTCGGTGCGCAGTCCGTCTGGGAGCGCCTCCAACCACTCGCCCTCGCCGATCTGCCGCGTCAGCGCTTTGACTTCGTCCAGGCTGGTCTCTGGCCGGGCGTAGCGGATGTTGTCCAGCACCGTTCCTGAGAACAGGAAGGGAACCTGGGAAACGATCCCCAACTGGCGGCGGTAGGCCTGCAGGTCGAGCGTGCGCAGATCCTGCGCGTCGACCATCAGGCGGCCGCCCTGGTACTCGTAGAAGCGGGTGATCAGGCGGGCGATGGACGACTTCCCGGCGCCGGTATGGCCGACGAGCGCCACGGTCTCGCCGGCGGCGATGTGCAGATCGAAGCCGGAGAGCACTGCCACGCCCTTGCCGTACGAGAAGTCCACCTGATCGAAGGTGATCTCGCCGCGCAGCACGGGAACCGGCCGGCGCTCGACCTGCACCACCGCCGGCTCAGCGTCGATCAGGGCGAAGATGCGCTCGGCGGCCGACAGCCCGCCCTGAACCTGACTCCAGAAGGCGGTCAGATTGAGCACCGGGTACCAGAAGCGGTCCATGCTGCTGATGAACAGGTACCAGGCGCCGACGGTGATGATGCCTGCGGCGGCATACAACCCCCCGACATAGAGCAGGATGGCGATGGCGATTCCGGCCAGCGCGTTCAGCACCGGAAACACGAACGCCAGCACAAAGCCGCGCCGCAGATTGATGCGGTAGCTTTGCTGGTTCACCTGGCCGAACTCCTGGTAGATCGTCGCTTCCTGACGGAAGTTCTTGGCAACCTGGATCCCGCTGACGGCCTCCTTGACCAGGCTGTTGACGTTGGCCATCGCCCGGAACCCTTGCCGGGTGACGGTGCGCGCCAGGCGCCGGAAGATCAATGAGAAGGCGAACACCAGCGGCAGCATCGCCAGCAGCCAGGGGATCAGCCGAGGCTCTATTCGCACCAGCACAACGAACAACACCAGCGCTTCGAGGATCTCACTCAGCAGGTCGGTGACCAGCACCACCACCTGGGCGAACTCGGAGGTGTCGGAGGTGATGCGGCTGACGACCTTGCCGGAGGCGAGATCGTCGTAGAAGGAGAGATCGTGCTTGGCGGCAGCGGCGAACCCATCCCGCCGCAGGGCAAGCATCACATCGGCCACCGCCCGGCTGGTCAGCCGGCGACGCACCCAGTTGGCGCCCCAGATCACCAGGCCCAGCGCCAGCACCATCAGCGGCAGCACGATCACCCAGCTGCCACTGCGCCCAGCGGCCATGGCGTCAACGCCGCGCGCGGCGATGATCGGCAGCAGCGCGCCGGCCAGCGAGATCAGCAAGATCATCACCACCGAAAGCGCCAGCGCCCGAGTATGGTGCCGGAAATAGGTCAGCATGCGCCGGGCTAGATCGCGGTCTCGGTAGCTGCGGTCGTAGGACTCGGCATCGAGGCCGTCAAAGAAGCTCATGCGTCCTCTGGCGGCGCCGGGCTGAAGATGCGGCGGTAGGCCGGAGAGGCGTCGAGCAGATCGGCGTGGGCGCCGCTGGCCGCGAGCCGTCCTTTGCGCAGCACCAGGATCAAGTCGGCCCAGCGGATCTGCGACAGGCGATGGGTGATGATGATCGTCGTGCGGCCGGCAGCGGCACGGAAGATCGCCCGCTGGATCTGGTCCTCGGTGGCGCTGTCGATGGAAGAAGTCGAATCGTCCAGCACCAGGATGCTGGGGTTGGTCAGGAAGGCCCGAGCCAGGGCGAGGCGCTGGCGCTGACCCCCCGACAAGGTGACCCCGCGCTCGCCGACGATGGTCTGGTACCCCTCCGGCAGCGCAGTGATGAACTCGTGCGCTTGCGCCGCGCCGGCAGCGGCTTCGATCTCCGCCTGGGTCGCCTGCGGCCTCCCGAAGGCGATGTTCTCAGCCACGCTGCGCGAGAACAGGAACACGTCCTGCTCGATGATCGAGATCTGCTGGCGCAGCGCCTCCAGGTCCCACTGGCGCACATCGACGCCGTCGATGCGCACGGCTCCCTGGCTGACATCATGGATGCGGTTGAGCAGCCGGATCAGCGTGCTCTTGCCCGAACCGGTCTGGCCGACGACGGCGATCGTCTGACCTGGCGCAACACGGAAGCTGACGTGCTGCAGGCCGGATTGCTGGCCTCGATGGGCGAACGAGACATCCTCGAAGGCGATCTCGCCCCGCATCGGCAAGGCATAGCCGCTGGGGTTGCGGTCAAGCTCGGTCTGGCGGTTGATCAACTCGAGGATTCGGCGGGAGCTGGCCATCCCCAGCGCGACTTGTGAGTAGGCGTACAGCGAGACGAAGGTCGGGAAGCCGAAGAGCTGGATCATGCCGAAGAAGCCGACCACCTCCCCCACGTCGAGCACGCCGCGCTGGTAGAGCAGCAGCGCCTGCAGCAGCGCCGCCGCTTCGGCGATTCCCATCAACAGCAGCGGCAGGAAGCGGGCCTCGACATCTCCCTGGCGGACGAAAGCGTTGCGCGAGTCGCTGGCCAAGGATCCGAAGCGGTCGGCCTCGGCCACCTCCTGGGCATGCCCCTTGACGACCTCGATGCCGTCGATCGCCTCTGCCAGGTGGGTGTTCATGCGGCCAAACGCCAGGCGGGCGTCTTCGGCGATCGGGCGCAGCTCGCGCAGGTACTGCCAGAGCGAGAGGGTGTAGCCCAGGATGAAGAGCGCCGGGACCAGCACCAGCGACGGGTCGTAGCGCGGCGCGAGCAGCAGCGGGGCAAGCAGGAAGTTGGCCGAGCCGACGACCAGGTTCAGCCCGGGGCTGAACATCAGGTTGACTTCGCGCACGTCGTTGGTGGCGCGTGCCATCGTATCGCCGACCGGCTGCAGGCTGTGGAAGGTCATGCTCTTCCCCAGCAGGCTGAGATACAGCTCGTCGCGGATCTGACGCTCTAGACGCTGCCCGATCATCTCGGCGCTGTAGTTGCGGGCGAGCTGCAGGCCGCCGCGCACGACCTGCGAGAACCCGATCCACAGCGCGATCTGCAGCAGGCGATCCAGATCGGGCGGGGACTCCAGCACGGCGTTCAGCCCCTGGCCGATCAAGATGAACATCACGGCCGCCAGCACGGCGTTGCCAAACGCGCCCGACAACAAGACGAGCACCAGCCAGGCGTGGCGACCGACGTGCCAGGTGATCCAGCGCAAGGGTGAACGCCGGTCGGATTGAAGAGTCTGTGGGAGGCTGAATTCGGCGGTGGTCATCGGCTGCGCCGGCTCCGCAGAGACCCGGGGCGGAGGACGGAGGTTTCAGCATACCATAGCCCTCCCTGCCGTCGGCGCGGCGGTCGTACTCGAGACACCTATCGCCCCGGGTCCAATTGTTGTATCCTCTCGGGCAAGATGCTGATGGGATAGGAGGCAAGCATGAGGCGACACGTTCATCGGGCGGTGGTGGTCTTGTTGGTGGTGGGACTGCTGCAACTGGCGTGCAACGTCGGCGCCAGCGGCGGGGCCGAGCAGACCGCCGTGGCCGGCACGCTGACTGCCATCGCCAGCCAGGCCCTGCCGCCGGCGGTCTCGGATACACCACTGGGGGCCAGCGAGACTCCGCCCCCACCCTCAGAGACAGTGACGGCAACCGCCTCGCTCACCTTGACGCCCACCGGGACCTCCACCGTCACGCTGACGCCCCAGCCGTGCGACGCGGCGGCTTTCGTCAAGGACGTCACCTACCCGGACGGGTCGGAGGTATTCCTCAACGCCAACTTCACCAAGACCTGGCGCTTGAAGAACATCGGGACGTGCACCTGGACCTCCGGCTACAAGCTGATCTTTGACAGTGGAGATCGCATGTCGGCGCCGGATTCGGTGACCCTGACGGGTGGGACGGTCCCGCCGGGCGCCACCGTCGACGTCTCGGTCGACCTCAAGGCCCCGTCCGAGAAAGGGACCTACCAGGGCTACTTCAAGATCCGCAACCCGAGCGGCGTCGTGTTTGGCATTGGGCCGGCGGCTTCCGGACCCTTCTGGGTGAAGATCAAGGCGGTCCAGTTTCTGCTCTTGATGCCGACCCTCTTGATCTTCCCGATCGTCACGATTTCGCCCTAAGCCCGCGCCCGGCGGCCTCGTCGGCAATCCGGCATCCATCCGGGGTTCAAGGCCATGCCCGAACCCCGGATGCGATTCCAACTCCGGCTTCGACCAGCGTGCGGCTGATCGGATCGCAACTCCTCCCCCGGAGGCCACCCGGGCTGAGGCGGATGGCCAGAAGCGTGCGAGAGGAAGCGCTGAGAAGAAGAACTGCTCCAACCGATGCGAAATCCAAACCGCAGCCGTCCGGCTGACGGTGGGAATGGCGGACTGTGGTGCGACTGGCGGATTTCTGGCAGAATCATCCCGGTGCGTGCTGGGCCGGCACCGGCCGAACGGAGCTGCCGCTCTGGACAGAACCCCTGCGCAGGGAACCGGCACGGGCGATGGGGTGACCGCGTCCGCGGGGCACTTGAGGCAAGGAGGAGAAGAGACATGTCCAAGCACCTGGTGAAAGGCCTCGGTTTGCTGCTGGTGGCTGCGTTGCTGCTGGCGGCCTGCAACTTCCCGGGCTATCAGTCGGACGATCCGGTGGCGACCTCCGCTGCCGCCACGATTGAGGCTGCCCTGGAGCTCACCCAGTTGGCGGTGACCCTCGAGCCGCCGACGCTGGTGCCAACCCTGGCGATTCCGACGGAGGTGCTCGCCTCGCCGACCCCGCCGCCGCCGACGGCAGTGCCGGCAACGCCGACCCCCGCCGTGCCGTGCAACGCCGCGTCCTTCATTGCGGACGTCAACTACCCGGACAACACCTCGGTGGTTGTGGGGACTGACTTCACCAAGACCTGGCGGCTGAAGAATGTTGGCACCTGCACCTGGACCTCAGGCTACAAACTCACCTTCGACGGCGGCGATCGGATGAGCGCGCCCGACTCGGTAACGCTCACCTCCGGGACCGTCGCCCCGGGTGGCACGGTAGACATCTCCGTGGATCTGACGGCGCCCGCCGATACCGGTACCTACCAGGGCAACTTCCGGCTGAAGGAGCCGGG
>JBFYRF010000057.1:0-18349 GCA_041302385.1 Anaerolineales bacterium
ATTTTCCGCTCCCCTGGCAACCCTGAGATGTCCGGCTGAAGCGCGCCGTCATGGGTCGCGCCGCCTGAACCCTAGATGGCTTGCCGACAGGTGGATTCTACCTGCTTAGGGCCCGCAGGCAGATCCCTCGCCGAAGACTCCGCCTCGGGGCGACACGCCCAACAAGCCACTCATCCCGGGCACCTGGCCTGAGCGGAGCGAGGCGAAGCGAGGGATCGATTCTAGCCCCCTCGCATCCTCCTGGCGAACCGCAAGCAGATTCCTCGCCGATGACCCCGCCTCGGGGCGACACGCCCAACGAGCCACTCATCCCGGGCACCTGGCCTGAGCGGAGTGAAGCGAAGCGAAGCGAGGGATCTGTTCTAGCCCCCTCGCATCCTCCTGGCGAGCCGCAAGCAGATCCATCGGCGAAGATCCCGCCTTGGGATGACATACCCAACGAGCCTGCCGTCCCGAGCGCCTGGCCTCAGCGGGGCGCAGCAAAGCGAGGAATCTGCTTTCCACCGCCGCGCTGCCCGCTGAGAGGCATGCTTCCCCTTCGGTCGCTTTGCCCCGAAGGGAGACTACGAAGGCGGAGGCTGATGACCCACCCCGTCCGAATCTTGGCTGCGGATGGGGTGGGCGGTCGCGGTGCGCCTGGAGGGGATCCTGCATCCGCCGATTGGCGGCTGGCCTGCGGATCTGCGCCGGAATCGATTGGCCAGGCCGCTGTGCTATACTGCCGTCCACAGTCACCCCTGGACGGCGCTGCGAGCAGGCTCGGGCCGGGATGTGACGGCGGGTTGAGAGGAAGGCCCCGAGTGTCAGGCAGCAAGGCCAAGCGGCGCCCCAGCGGCCGTGCGCAAGACTCGCTCGATCTGCTCTTCTCCATCAGTCGTGAACTGGCCGCCCAGCTCGACCTGCGCCAACTGCTCCAACGCATCCTGCAGCTGACCCTTGAGAGCACCGGCGCGCCCAGCGGGAGCATCCTGGTGATCGGCGAGCAGGGCGGCGTGACGGAGGGTGCGCTGGCCTACGAAGGCCAGGTGCACGACCACACCGCCGACCAACTCAACGACACCTACGAACGAGGCCTGGCCGGCTGGGTGGTGGAGCACCGCCAGCCGGCGCTGGTCGAGAGCACGCGCGCGGATCCGCGTTGGCTGCGCCGCCCCGAGCAGGATGGCGATGGAGACACGCGCTCGGCGGTGTGCGTCCCACTTACCACCCGAGACCACGTCGTGGGCGTGTTGACGCTGGTGCACCCCGAGGCCGGCTTCTTCACCGACGAGACGCTGAGCATCCTGACCATCATCGCCGACCAAGCCGCGATCGCGGTGCAGAATGCCCGCTTGTTTGCGGCGGAGCAGGAACGGCGCCGCTTCGCCTCGACGCTGCAAGAAATCGCCCGGGTGATCAATTCGGCGCTCGAACCCAGCCAGGTCTTCCCCCAGGTGCTTCAGCAACTGGAGCGGCTGGTGCAGTACGACAGCGCCAGCATCATGGTGGTCGACGGCGATCGGCTGCGCCTGGTGGCGGCGCGCGGCTTCGAGGACAGCGAGGGGATCCTCGGACATACGATTCCGGTCGATGAGCGGCTGCTCACTGGCAGCGTGTTGAAGACTCGCCAGCCGATGGTGGTCGCCAACGTCCAGGGCGATCCGGGCTGGGTGCTGTCGAACGGCCTGGCAGAATCGACGCAGATCCGCGGTTGGATCGGTGCACCGCTGATCGTGCGCGAGCACGCCGTCGGGGTGCTGAACGTCGACAGCCATCGGGCCGCGGCCTACGGGCGCGCCGAGGTCGATGTGGTCTCGGCATTTGCCGACGTGGCGGCGACGGCAGTGGCCAACGCCACGCTGTTCGCCGAGAGCCAGCGCCAGGTGCGGGCGCTGGCAGCCCTGTCCGAGACCGCCCGGGTGGTGACAGCCAGCCTGAATCTAGATGAGGTGTTGCAGCGCATTCTGACCCAGACCATCCAGACGCTGAACGTCGAAGCCGCCTCGCTAGCAATCCTGGACGAGGCGACGGACGAGCTGGAGTTTCGGGTCGCACGTGGCGAGCAGGCCGGCTCCGTGCAGGGCATGCGCATGCCGCGCGGCCAGGGGATCACCGGCTGGGTGGTCGAACATGGCGAGCTGGCGGTGGTGGCCGAGGTCGACAGCGACGGCCGCTTCGACCCTCAGGCCGACGCCCGCTCGGGTTTCCGGACGCGGGCCATGGCCGTGGCTCCGATCCGGGTCCAGGATCGAACGATTGGTGCACTGGAAGCCATCAACCCGGTGCAGGGCGATTTCGTGCCGGAGCAGGCGGAGCTGCTGATGGGCATCGCCGGACTGGCCGGCAGCGCCATCGCCCATGCCCAGCTGTTTGAGGAAACCCAGGCCGCCCGGCAGCTGTACAGCGGCCTGTTCGAGGACAGTGTCGATCCCATTCTGATCAGCAATCTGCAGGGGGGGATCACCGGAGCCAACCAGCGCGCCGAGGCCTTCCTGGGAACCACGCGCGACAGCCTGGAGGGCATTCCGGTCGAGCAGCTGGTGCTGGCCGAGGGGAGGGAGCTGCCGCAGGACTGGAACGGTCTCGCCGCCGGGGAGGAGATCCGCGCCAACAGCCAGGTCAGGCATGCCGATGGACGAATGTTGCCGGTTGAGGTGCACGTGCGGCGGGTGGACATCGGACGCCAGCCGTTCTTGCAGTGGATTCTGCGCGACGTGTCCGAGCGGCAGGCGCTGGACGAACTGCGCGCCGATCTGACCTCGATGATCTTCCACGACCTGCGCTCGCCGCTGGGGAATGTGATTTCGAGCCTGGAAGTGCTCCACGCCTCCCTCCCGGCGGATGACGAGACGCTGCAATCGGTCCTGGGGATCGCACTCCGATCCGGCCGCCGCCTATCGCGGCTGGTTGAATCCTTGCTTGACCTTGGCCAGCTTGAATCGGGCAAGGCCGTGCTGCACAAGGCCCCGGGGGCCATCGGGACGATCATCGTCGAGGCTGTCGAGGAGATCCTGCCAGTGGCGGAGGCCAAGGGGCACTTGCTGCAGTTTGCCTTCGCGCCCGGGGACCTGCCGCAGATCGACATGGACCCTGATATGATCCGGCGAGTGCTGATCAACCTGCTGGAGAACGCCATCAAGTACACGCGCAGCGGCGGGCGGATCACAATTTCGGCCCGGCCGCACGAGGGGCAGGTGCTGATCAGCGTCTCCGACACCGGCCCAGGCATCCCCACCTCGGAGCAGCAGCACATCTTCGACAAGTTCTCCCGCGTCCAGGAGGCTGGCCGGCCGAAGGGCCTGGGTCTCGGCCTGGCCTTCTGCCGCCTGGCGGTCGAGGCGCACAATGGCCGGATCTGGGTTGAAAGCCAGGAAGGCCAGGGTTCAGTTTTCCACTTCACCTTGCCTGTATAATCACCGTCTGAACCCCCTGCGGCTGCGATGGGAGCGAGCATGCGAAAGGTAGCGACTGGCGTGTATCTGGAGAGCCGCTACCCGGCCGTCCAGCTCGGGGCGATCGCCTCCGAGTCCGAGATTCTGCTGGTCGACACACCCCTGCGCAGCGAAGACGCCCGAGAGTGGACCAGTGCCGTCTCCCGTCACGGCCAGCCCCGCTTCGTAGCCATGCTTGACCACCACCCTGACCGCGCCTTGGGCGGGCGCAGCTTCGACCTGCCCATCCTGGCGCACGACCTGACCCGAGAGGTGATGGCCGGTTGGCCGGATGCCTTCAAGGGAGGCGCCCGCCCGATCGGGGCCGAGTCGGATCGCCTGAAACGCATCACCGGCGTGGCCAAGGCGGTTCCGGAGGTCTCCTTCGCCGAGTCGCTGGTAGTGCATGTGGGCCGGCGGCAGGCCGAGCTGATCCACCGCCCGGGTCCGCTTGCGGGATCGATCTGGGTGGCGATCCCTCAGTCCAAAGTGGTATTCATCGGTGATCTGGTCTCGTCAAGCGAGCCGCCGTTCTTCGGGGAGTGCGTGATCGACTCGTGGCTCGCTTCGCTGTCCGATCTGTCCGGGCGACGCTGGAAGGACTACACTCTGATCAGCGCACGCGACGGGGTGGTCACCCGAGAAGCGTTGCGGCCGATGGCGCGCCTACTGGAGAAAGTGGAGAGCCGGCTGGCGCGGATTGGTGGGAAGAGTGTCGCCGCCGAGGCCTGCGCTACGCTGGCGGCACAGCTGCTGCGAGGCTACCGCGTGAGTGGTGCACGCCGTGAGCAAGCCCTGACACGCCTGCAGCTTGGCCTGAGCCGGCTGCATTCCCGACTGTACCTGTCCGAGGGCTAGCCCGCGTCGGCTGATCGCTTGCTGGGTGGGCCGGCCGGCACGGCGCGAAGGGGAATCGAGGTCGAATGGCCGCCGGATACCTGCCGGTGCTCGAAGTGACCCGCGGCGATGTCGTCGAGTCGCTCCACTATGGCGCGCTTGCAGTGGTCTCCCCTGACGGCCAACTCCTCGCCCAGTACGGCGATCCGGACAGCCTCACCTACCTGCGCTCGAGCGCCAAGCCCTTCCAGGCCCTGCCGCTGGTTGAGAGCACCGCGCTGGAGCGCTTTGGACTCTCTCCCCAGCAGTTGGCCATCATCTGTGCCTCTCACTCCGGAACCGACGAGCACGTGAGCGTGGTGGCCTCGATTCTTGCCCAGGTCGGGCTCAGCGAGGCCGACCTGCAGTGCGGGACACATCCCCCGGACGATCCGACAACCCGGCGCCGCCTGCAGGAGAACCGCCAGGCGCCAACGCCGATGCGCCACATGTGCTCGGGAAAACACAGCGGTATGCTGACGCTCAGCCGACAGCTGGGTGCAGCACTGGGCGACTACCTGAGTCCGCAGCACCCGGTGCAGCGCAAGATCCTGGAGACGCTGGCGGAGATGGCCGGCGTGACCGAAGATCAGATCGCGATCGGCACGGACGGCTGCTCAGTCCCGACCTTTGCCCTGTCCCTGCGCGCCGCAGCCCGAGCGTTCGCCCGCCTGGCAGACCCGCAAAGTCAGGGCGCAGCTCGGCGGGCGGCCTGCGAGCAAGTGTTCTCGGCGATGGTCAGCTACCCGGCGCTGGTGCATGGCGTCGGCGAGTTCGACACCCGGGTGATGGAGGTCGGCGCGGGGAAGATCCTGTGCAAGCGCGGCGCCGAGGGCTACTGCGGGTTGTCCCTGCGGGCCGGTGTGCTGGGGCGCGGGTCGCCGGCGGTGGGTGTGGCAATCAAGATCGCCGATGGCGACCTCGGCCGGCGCAGCGACGTCCCGCCGGGCAACCGCGCCGCGACGCGCGTCGTACTCAAGGCGCTTCAGGACCTGGGAGCGCTGGATGCCTCGCAACTGGAGGCGCTGGCGGTGTTCGGCCCCCAGGCCGTGACCAACAAGCGCCAGCTCGCTGTCGGCTGGATGCGCCCGTGCTTCTCGCTGGAGCGCACCGGCTGACATGGCTGCGGTCCTCCTCGAGGGACTCCAGGAATCAGCCCGAAGCCAGCTCGGCCTGAATCTCACCCGGAGACAGCTGGATGCCTTCGGTTGGTATGCCTCCGAGTTGATTGCCTGGAACGAGCGCCATAACCTGACGGCCATCACCGACCCCCAGGACATTCAGGTCAAGCACTTCCTCGACTCGCTGACCTGCCTGCTGGCGATCAGGCCGAAGGCTGGGGACCGCGTGGTGGATGTGGGCACCGGCGCAGGGTTCCCCGGCCTGCCGCTGCGCATCGTCTCCCCGCAGATCCAGTTGACGCTGGTTGAGGCGACAGGCAAGAAAGCGGAATTCTGCCGTCACGTCGTGGGCGAACTCGCGCTGGAAGGGGTCGAGGTGCTCCATGCCCGCGTGGAGGAGGTTGGGCATCAGGGCGGGCAGCGCGAGGTCTACGACTGGGCCGTCGCCCGGGCGGTGGCCCAACTCCCGGTCCTCGTCGAATACATGCTGCCGCTCCTGCGGGTCGGCGGGAAAGCGGTCGCCCTCAAAGGTGAGACGGGCCCGGCCGAGGCCCAGGCCTCCGAAGAAGCTCTGCGGCTGTTGGGGGGCCATGTGGACTCGCTGATCCCGATTGAACTGCCGCGCGTGTCGGAATCCCGCTATCTGGTGGTGATCTCCAAGCGCGCCGCCACGCCGGCGGCCTACCCTCGGCGGGCGGGCAAGCCGGCCAAAGATCCGTTGTAGACGTCGGGGCCAGGACGGCGAATCCAATGTGCCTCACACCCCAATGGCTTGCTGTCCCCTCTCCCCTGGCGCCGGCTTGTGCATTGGATTCCAGTCGGTGCGGGGGGGGCGCCATGTTTCGGGAGGCTCCGCCAGGTCAGGGTGGGCGTGGCGCCCCGGTTGGTCCCGGAGTCCAAGCATCCTGGAACGAGGTTGGGGAGGAGGACGGGGCACTCGCTCGCTGGCTTCGCTGGAACCAGCCAGGCGCAAGCCCCGACAAGTCCGTCTACGTTGGAGGGAGGAGCACGTGAACAGTCAATCCCCGCGCTTCCTGCTGATCGCCACCAAGACGATCGTCACGCACACGGTGACCTACTTCCTGATCGGGTTGGCGGCCTCGACGTTGTTCGATTACCGCACCTGGTTCGTCGGCCCCAATCTGAGTTGCATGATGCGGCCGCTGTCCGACCCATGGGTGATGGCCGGGCCGATGTTCCAGCCCGTGCGGGGGCTGCTCTTCGCCTTGGTCTTCTACCTGCTGCGCGCCCAGCTTTTCGGCCGGCGGCGAGGCTGGCTGATCATGTGGGCGCTCCTGGTCGTAGTGGGGATCCTCTCGACCTTCGGCCCTTCGCCCGGCTCAATCGAGGGGATGCTGTACACGGTCTTCCCGATCGGCCTGCACCTGATGGCCCTGCCGGAGGTCGTGATGCAGTCACTGCTGCTGTCGCTCATCTTATGCTGGTGGGTGGACCATCCCGAGAAGCGTTGGCTAAACTGGGGGATGGGGATCGCCTTCGTGGTGCTGATGATCCTGCCGGCGCTTGGGCTGCTGGTCGGAGGCGCCCCAACCGGCTGATCCGGGGCAGGCGTGACCGGAGGTTGTTCCCCCACTGTCGCGAGCCCAACCGTTCGGGAAGGTTCGCTGGCACGGACGAATTTGCGGCTGCAGGTCGTCGTGCTCAGGAGGCGGCCTGCAGTCGGCCCCCCTCGATCGACCAGATGGCTGCCCTGCGCTGGTAGGCGGCAGGGAACATCGACAGGTCGGCGCTGGTAAGCAGCGCCTGATCGGCTTCGAACACCTGGGCGAGCAGATCCTCGCGCCGCCGGGTGTCCAGCTCAGCCAGCACCTCATCCAGCAGCAGCACGGGGGTCTCCCCGGTGTGCTGCCGCAGCCAGGCCGCTTCGGCCAGCTTGAGGGCCAGCATTGCCGTCCGGTTCTGGCCGCGTGAGCCATAGGTGCGCAGGTCCAGCCCGTTGGAGGAGATGCGCAGCTCATCCCGATGCGGGCCGAACAGCGTCAGGCCGCGTGCAACTTCGTCGGGGCGCTGCCGCCGGGCAGCCTCCAGCAGAGCCTCGCGCAGCGCCGAGCGGGAGAGCGACGGCGGCAAGGGGGCGGGCGCAAGCGGCAGGTCGAGCTGTCCGCTCTCAGGCGGCGGGCCGGCGAGGCTGGGGACGTATTGAAGGCCGAGCGCCTCCTGGCTGCGGGTGAGCGAAGAAAAGAGCGGCGCCGCCAGGCGCTCGATCTCGGCCAGCGCCAGCGCCCGAGCCCGCATCAGTTGCGAGCCCAGTTCGGCCAGCTGTTCGTCCCAGAAGTCGAGCTGCTCATAGCCGCGCCGGCTTTCCTGCAGCTGGCGCAGCAGCGCATTGCGCTGCGTGACGACCCGGGCGTACTCGTGATGGCTGGCGGCGTACTCGGCATCGGCCTGCGAGATGGCGTTGTCCAGATAGCGTCGGCGCTCGGCCGGCGCGCCCTCGACGATCACCAGGTCGTGCGGCTGGAAGAGCACGGCGTTCAAGCCAGTGCTCAGGTCGGCGATGCGGCGCCGAATCCCGTTGAGCAAGACCTCCTTCTGCAGGCGGCCTTCCTCGCCGCTGCTGCCGGCGATGAGACGGATCTCGATCCGCTGCAGCCGGCCGGCGCGCTGGACCTCGGCCGAAAGGCGGGAAAAAGGCGCCGGATCCTGCAGCGTGAGGAAGTTGATCAGCTGACGGTCGCTGCTGGCGTGGACAGAGGTTGCCGTCGCCAGGTAGCCGATCGCCTCGAGCAGGGAGGTCTTGCCCTGCGCATTGGCGCCGACGATCAGCGTCGGTCCAGAGGACAGATCGGTTTCAAGGCGGGCGAAGTTGCGGAAGTTGGTGAGCGAGAGATGGCGCAGCTGCATGCAGAGGCGGATTCTAGCACAGGCAAGCCCAGCCGCGGCAAGTCACACCGGGTCGCTGACCGCTTCCTGCGGCTCCGCCTGCCAGACCTCGCTGGCGCGGTCGATGTACAGCACGCCGTCCAGGTGATCGATCTCGTGCTGGAAGATGCGTGCCAGCCAGCCCGTGGCCTTGACCCGCATCGGTTGGCCAAAGCGGTTCAGTCCCTTGACCGTCACCGAGGTGGCGCGCTCAACAACGCCCAGGTACCCGGGGATCGACAGACAGCCCTCGGTGCCGGCGATGATCTCGTCCGAGCGTCGGGTGATTTCTGGATTGACCATGGCGAACAGTCTGGGCGGCTTGGCGGCGCCGTCCGGGCTCTCATCCTCGTCGGCATACTCGACGACGATCAGCCGCTGGCTGACCCCAACCTGGGGCGCGGCCAATCCGACGCCCGGCGCAGCGCGCATCGTGTCGACCATGTCTTCCAGCGTTTGGCGGATGTCGGGAGTGACTTCGCGAACTTTGTGGGCGCGCGTGCGCAGCACCGGGTCGGGCGAAGTGACAATCTCACGTATCGGCATCGGATCGAGGCTCTTCGGCTCCCAGCGCGTCGCCGTGGGGGGACCTGCGCTGATCGTATAGGTGAATCAATTCTATCATTTCGTCCCGGCGTTGTCCAAGTTCGACGCCGCGCTTGCGCTGGATCAGCGCCTCCTGGGCGCGCACGATGTCCTGCTGGGCGCCGATCGGGTGGAACACGCCCTCGAACGTCAGCTGGGTCGCGCCGACACTGACAGTCACCGTGCCGAAGTTCAGCAGCTGGCCGATCACACCCTTGCGGTCGACCTCAGTTCCCAGGATATTATCGAGCGCGGCCACCTGGCGCTCTTCATCACCCAGCGGCTTCTTGTGGATCGAAAGGATGTGGGTTGAGCTGATCTGGTACACGTCGTTCGTCCAGTCGGCAAACTCATACAGCGCCCAACCGGCGGCGGCGATCACCAGCCCGCCCAGGCCGAGCAGCGTCAGGCTGGCCGGCAGGAACGCCCAGGCGCCGGCCAGGCGCAGCCCGATCAGGCCGAGGGAAAGCGCCAGCAGCGCGGCGGGCCAGAACAGGTCTTGCAGCAGGACGGCCCAGTGCTTGCGGTAGGTGATCACGCCGCCCTCGACAAAGCGCATCTCCAGCGACCAGCGGTCGAGGCCGACGGCGTGCGCCGTTCGCTGCTCCTCCGCGCCGGAGACCAGCCGATCCGCTGGAGGCGGCCCGGGTTGCGTTTCCTGGCGTGCCTGCAAGCCGCGCGCCAGCGCCTCCCGCTCGAAGCGGATCTGGTGCTCCCGTTGCCGGCGCCAGCCGTCTTCGAGCATCAGTGCCAGCAATTCCGGGCGAGCGACGGAGGGCAGGGTAACCTGTCCGGTGTAGGTGCGGATGATCAGGTCGCCGAAGCCGAACCAGCGGCCCGCCACAGTCGAGTGGATATCCAGCGCCAGCAGGGTGTGCAGCGGGGCCTCCACCCGGCTGTCGTACAGAGCGACCACTTTCTCGGTCCATACCACGCGCTGGTTGGTCAGCACATAGCCATCGTTGCGCCAGTCGAACCACTTCCAGACGATGGCGGCCAGCGCAAGCAGTGCCAGCCCGCCGGTCCCCCAGCCCGCCCAGCCGGCGCCGAGGCCGAGGGCAACCACCAGCACAAAGAACAGCACCAGCAGCAGGAAGAGTGGCAGCAGCAGCGAGCGCCAGAAGGCGTACGGATGCCGGCGTCCGGCCGCCAGCGGGCGCTCGTCCGAGCGCAGCCAGTCGAGGTTCAGCCCACGGGCGTGCTCCTCGACTCGGCCGGTGAACTGCAGTTCAGCCTCCAGGTGGGGGTGGGCTTCCAGAAAGGCAGCCAGCAGATTGCGCCGCCACAGGTAAACCTCGGTCGGGGCGCCGGCGCGGCAGGCGTGGGGCAGGGGAAGGCGGTCAAGGACCTGATACGCCCCGAGCAGATCGCCGGGCTGCAGGGTGCAGCTGGGCGAGACGGGCGGCGGCCGACCGGGCGTGGGCGCAAGCAGGACTTCGAGGCTGCCGCTGGCGATCAGGTACAGCGCCTCGACGGGATCGCCGGCGGCGATGAGCATCTCACCGGGGGCGAGCTGCCTCACCCGCAGGCTGCCCGCAATTGCCTGCAGCTGATCCTCACTCAAGCCGCGCAGCAGCGGCAACTGGCGCAATAGATGAACGGCCTGCGGAGCGGCCATGCGCGAATTGTAGCATGCGGGGAGCGAGGAGGACGGCGATGCTATAATCCGCCAGAGAGGCGGCTTGGCCAGAAAGAAGCACAGCACGGACTCTCGAAGCCGGACCCGAGGCGGTCGTTCCTCCGGCCGTGCGTCAGCAGGCAAGCGGCGCGCATCCCTCCAGTCTGGCCTGTCCTCCAAACTCTCCATACCCCTGCCTTCAGGCGTTTGGCCGCTATCACGCGAGCGCAAGCTGGATGTGCTCGGCGTGACGCTGGCGCTGACCGGGGGATTGACGCTGTGGCTGATGCTGTCCGGCCCCACCGGCCTGGGGCGGAGCTGGGTGCAGCTGCTGCGCTCGCTGGTCGGTTGGGGGCTGATCGTGATCCCGATCGGGTTGATCGCCCTCGGGGTCTGGCTTGTGCTGCGCCACTTCGGTGACCGTCTGCCCCAACTGACGCTCGGTCCGGTGGCTGGGGCCGGCATTCTGTTTCTGGTCCTGCTGGTTGCGTTTCACGCTGTGCTGGGCGCCTCGGATTGGGCGCAGGCGCTTGAGCTGGCGCGGCTGGGACGCGGCGGAGGCGTGATCGGCGCAGCCCTCGGGCACCTGCTCTTCAGCGGCCTGGGTGCCGCCGGGGCAGCTGTGGTGCTGCTGGCAGTTGGCGTTTGGTCGGTGAGCCTGCTGGCGCGAACTTCGCTGCTGGTGTGGATAGGGCGCTTGCCCTGGCCGAAGCCTGCTCCGCCGCCTGCGGCTGCGCCTCGGCCCAGGCCGCCGACACCGGCAGCACCGGCGCGTGCCGAAGCCGCGGCCGTGACGCCGGCAGCACCCCGACCGGCGCTGGAGATCGCGCCCGAAGTGCTGCCCACGCAGTCCGCCTGGTCGCTGCCGGAGATTGCCGAGATCCTCGAGCCCGGCGTCGAGGGTAAGGCCGACGACGCCTTCGACCGCCAGCGCGCCCGGACGATCGAGGAGACGCTGATGGCCTTCGGCGCGCCGGCCCACGTGGTGGAGATCAACCGCGGGCCGACGATCACCCAGTTCGGTGTCGAGCCGGACTTCCTCGACGGCCGTGGCGGCCGGCGCACCAAGGTCAAGGTGAGCAAGATCTCGGCCCTGGCCGACGATCTGGCATTGGCGCTGGCCGCGTCCTCGATCCGGGTCGAGGCACCGGTGCCGGGCAAAGGTTTCGTCGGCATCGAGGTCCCCAACCCGGAGATCTCGCTGGTGGCGCTGCGCGACCTGCTCGAGTCGCCCCAGGCGCGCAAGCTGACCTCCAAGCTGCGGATTGCCCTCGGCCGCGATGTCTCCGGCCGGCCGATCGCTGCCGATCTGGCGAGCATGCCGCACCTGCTGATCGCCGGCACGACCGGCTCGGGCAAATCGGTGTGTGTCAACACGATCATCGCCTGCCTGCTGATGCAGGCGACCCCCGACGAACTGAAGTTGGTCATGGTCGATCCCAAGCGGGTCGAGCTCACCTTCTACAACGGCGTGCCGCACCTGCTGGCGCCGGTAGTGGTCGACCTGGAGCGAGTCGTGCCGGCGCTGCAGTGGGTGGCGCGCGAGATGGACGAGCGCTACCGCAAGTTCGCCCGCGAAGGCGCGCGCAACATCACCGAGTTCAACGCCAAGGCGGCCGCCGGGAGCCAGAAGACGATGCCCTACCTGGTAGTGGTGATCGACGAGCTGGCTGACTTGATGATGATGGCGCCCGACGAGACCGAACGCGTGGTCACGCGCCTGGCCCAGTTGGCCCGCGCTACGGGCATCCACCTGGTGATCGCCACCCAGCGTCCCTCGGTGGACGTGGTCACCGGACTGATCAAGGCCAACTTCCCGTCGCGCATCGCCTTCGCCGTGGCCTCGTCGGTGGACAGCCGGGTGATCCTGGATCAGCCAGGGGCCGAGCGCCTGCTCGGCCGAGGCGACATGCTCTTCCAATCGCCGGATGCGGCCGCCCCGGTGCGCATGCAGGGGGCGTATGTCTCGGAGGTCGAGCTCAACCGGCTGATCCTGTTCTGGCGGGCGGCGGGGGGCATTGCCGAGACGCCGATCTCGCTGCCACTGGGAGCCGGGCTCCCATCGGGCGTGCCGCTCAAGCAGGCGCCCCTGTGGGAGGAGATGGAGCAGGACAAGGGTTCCGAGGAGGGCGATCCGCTGTACCCGGAAGCGGTGTCCATCGTGCGCGGCATGCGCCGGGCATCGATCTCGCTGCTGCAGCGGCGGATGCGTATCGGCTACACCCGCGCCGCCCGCCTGGTCGACCAGCTAGAGGCGAATGGGATTATCGGACCCGCGAAGGAGGGTTCGCAGGCGCGCGAAGTGCTGGACTACGGCGCCTCGCCGCTGCAGGAGGCGCCCGAGTAGCTGGGTAGTTTCGAGACGGCGGGGGGCGCGTTGCAGGGTCTCGGGTCTCGTGCTACCATTGGGACACGTCTGTCACGTGGAACCCTGAAGGCCGGAAGAGCGAACCGGCTCTGAGGAAAGGGGTGATCAGCGAAAGGACACTCTCTCCGCATGTTCCCTCACAGATGACGCAGACCGCGGGCCGAGAAGGCCCGGACATGAAATCCTGAGGAGGATCTGAAGTGAAGAAGTCATACGCCCTGTTCTCGCTGCTCGTCCTGGCGGCCCTGGTACTGTCGGCGTGCGCGCCGGCGGCCACCGAAGCCCCGGCCCCCGTCGAGCCGGCGCCGACCGAGGCCCCCCCGCCGACCGAGGCCCCGCCGCCTCCGCCCCCCGAACCGGCTGCCTTGATCTGCCAGGTGACCGATGTCGGCGGCATTGATGACAAGTCGTTCAATGCCACTGCCTACAAGGGCATTACCGACTCCGTCGAGATGCTCGGCGTCGAGGGCAAGTACCTCGAGTCGCAGCAGCAGACCGATTACGAGAAGAACATCAACGCCTTCATCGAAGAGGGCTGCGACCTGATCGTGACCGTCGGCTTCCTGCTGGGTGACGGCACCGCTGCCGCCGCCACGGCCAATCCGGACGTCAAGTTCACCATCGTCGACTACGCCTACGATCCGGCCTTCCCGAACGTTGTTGGGCAGGTGTTCAACACCCAGGAAGCCGCCTTCCTGGCGGGCTACGCGGCTGCCGGATTGACCCAGACCGGCAAGGTCGGCACGTTCGGTGGCATCCAGATCCCGCCCGTGACCGTGTTCATGGACGGCTACGCCCTGGGTGTGGACTACTACAATGCCCAGAAGGGCACGGCAGTCGAGGTTCTCGGTTGGGATCCGGCAGCACAGACCGGACTGTTCACCGGAAACTTCGAGAGCACCGATGACGGCCGCCGCCTCGGTGAGACGCTGATGGACGAAGGCGCCGACATCATCATGCCGGTCGCCGGTCCGGTTGGCCTGGGCACGGCAGCCGCCGCCCAGGAACGCGGCAACGCCTACATCATCGGCGTGGACTCCGACTGGTTCCTGACCGCCCCCGAGTACGCCCCGATCATCCTGACCTCCGTGTTGAAGAACATGGACATCACGACCATGAACGTGGTCAAGACGGTGTTGGATGGGTCGTTCGCCGGTGGTGTGACGGTCGGCACGCTGGAGAATGGCGGCGTCGGCCTGGCGGACTTCCACGACATGGCTTCGATGGTTCCGGCGGAGCTGCAGGCTGAGCTCCAGGACGTTGCGGCCAAGATCATTTCGGGCGAGCTCAAGGCGACCCCGTAATATCCTGAACACAGCAAAGCTGGGGGCAGCGCGAGCTGCCCCCAGCCAGTCCTACAGGCCCTGCATTGGTCTGCTGCCCTGCCAGTCCGTGATTGGGTGTGGGCAGTGCAGGGCTGCAAGCGCAATCCCCGCCCGGAGTCGTTCCTGCGCTCCGCCAGGCAGGTGAACGGGCGAAGCCTGGGGGGAGCATGGCTCCAGTCCTCGAACTGAAGCAGATCAGCAAGCGTTTTCCCGGCGTGTTGGCCAACGACCGGATCGACCTGACGCTCGAGCAGGGAGAGATCCACGCCCTGCTCGGGGAGAACGGCGCCGGCAAGACGACGCTGATGAATATCTTGTACGGCCTGTACAAGCCGGATGAAGGCGAGATCCGGGTGCGCGGGCAGGCGATCGAAGTCCACTCCCCGTCGGATGCCATCGCTGCAGGCGTGGGCATGGTGCATCAGCACTTCATGCTCGTGCCGGTCTTCACTGTCACCGAAAACGTCATGCTTGGCGAAGAAACCCTGCGGGCCGGGGTGATTCTCGACCGCAAGACCACCGCCAGCCGGGTTGCCGAGATCTCCGAGAATTTCGGCCTGGCCGTCGATCCCTACGCCTACGTGCGGGATCTCGCCGTCGGCGTGCAGCAGCGAGTGGAAATCATCAAGCTGCTGTATCGCGAGGCGGACATCTTGATTCTGGATGAGCCAACTGCGGTGCTCACCCCGCAGGAGGCGGATGAACTCTTCAAGATCATGCGTTCACTGGCCCAGAAGGGTAAGTCCATCATCTTCATCACCCACAAGCTGCGCGAGGTACTCGAGGTTGCCGACCGGATCACCGTGCTGCGGCGCGGAGCGGTTGTGGGCTCTACCACCCCGGCCGAGGCTGACAAGGCCAAGCTGGCGGCGATGATGGTTGGACGAGCGGTTCAGCTCGAGGTGGAGAAAGAAGCGCATCGACCGGGTGAGCCCGTGTTGCAGGTCAGTGATCTAGTGGTGATCGACGACCGTCGTCAGGTGGCGGTGGACGGAGTGAGCTTCGATGTGCGGGCGGGCGAGGTGTTGGGCGTGGCCGGCGTGCAAGGCAACGGCCAGACCGAACTGGTGCAGGCGCTGACTGCGCTGCGCAAGATCGAGTCGGGCACGATTGCCTTGCTGGGAACGGATCTGAGCCGGGCGACGCCGCGCTCGGTCACCGAGGCTGGGGTGGCCCACATCCCCGAGGACCGCCAACGCGATGGCCTGATTCTGCCCTTCCCGGTCTCGGAGAACCTGGTGCTGCAGAACTACTATCTGCCACCTTACTCCAAGGGTGTGAACATTCAGTATGGTGCGATCGACGAGAACGCCCGCAAGCTGATCGGCCAATTCGACATCCGCACTCCCGGCCCAGGCACGCCGGTCGGTTCGCTCTCGGGAGGCAATCAGCAGAAGGTGATCGTGGCGCGGGAGTTCTCGCGCCAGATCAAGCTGCTCGTTGCCTCGCAGCCGACGCGCGGCCTGGACGTGGGATCGATCGAGTACATTCACCGGCGCATCATTGAGAAGCGCGATGAAGGATGCGCCGTGCTGCTCGTCTCACCCGAATTGGACGAGGTGATGCAGTTGTCCGACCGAATCGCTGTGATGTACCGCGGCAAGATCGTCGCCATTTTGAACGCCGACGAGGTCAGCAAAGAGTACGTCGGCTTGTTGATGGCGGGCGTGCCCGTTGAGCAGGCGGGCAAGCCGACCCGGACGACCAAGGTCGAAGTCACACTGTAGCGAGGAAGCTCTTGGCGACTGACACGTCTCCCAAGCCTGATGCCTCCAAGGTGCTGGTCCAGGAACTGATGGGGGAGGGCCCCGGCCAGCGCGGCAAATCGCGCGGGCGCAAGATCGCCGATCTGGTGCTGGTGCCGCTGCTGGCGGTGTTCACCGCCCTGTTGATCGGGGCAGGGATCATCGTGCTGAGCTCCGAGGTGGTCTGGCTGGCCTTTGCCGATTCGATCGGGGCCGGGTTGAAGGCCTCCTTGGATCTGGTCGCAAGCACCTACGCCGCGCTGTTCACCGGCGCGTTTGGCGATCCGGCCAAGATCAAGGCTGCGCTGGAGAGTGGAGACCCGATGGCGCTCCGGCGCGCCGTCAATCCATTCTTCGAGACGTTGGTGGCGGCGACCCCCTACATCTATGGCGGCCTGGCGGTAGCCCTGGGCTTCCGGGGCGGGCTGTTCAACATCGGGGTTGAAGGCCAGTTGTTCATCGGTGCCACAACCGCCGCCTTCGTCGGTTATTCGCTTGCCGGGCTGCCGCTGTGGATCCACCTGCCGCTGGCGGTGCTGGCGGGAATCGCCGGCGGGGCGCTGTGGGGCTTCATCCCAGGCTACCTCAAGGCCCGCACCGGCGCCCACGAAGTCATCAACACCATCATGCTCAACTACATTGCCTTCCGGCTGACGGATTGGCTGCTCACCGGGCCGATGAAACGGCCGGACTCCTTCAATCCGGTCAGCCCGTTTATCCTCGACACGGCCAAGCTGCCGCGATTCTTCGACAACCCGATCCGTTTTCATGGCGGTTTCTTCCTGGCCTTGCTGGTGGCCTACCTGGTGTACTGGTTCCTGTTCAAGACTCGCTGGGGCTTTGACCTGCGCAGTGTAGGCGCCAACCTGCACGCCGCCCGCTACGCCGGCATGAGCATCTTCCTGTGGACCGTGATGGCGATGACGCTCTCCGGAGCGTTGGGCGGCATGGCCGGCTCGAACGAGGTCCTGGGAGTGAACTACAACCTGGCGATGGCCTTCTCCTCAGGCTACGGCTTCGACAGCATCGCCCTGGCATTGCTGGGCAAGAGCCACCCGCTGGGGGTGGTGCTCGCGGCGCTGCTCTTCGGGGCGCTGCGCAACGGAGCGACGCGCATGATGGTGGTCTCTGGCATCCCAATCGACATCATCTCGATCCTGCAGGCGCTGATCCTGGCGTTCATCGCCGCGCCGGCGATCATCCGCACGATCTATCGGCTGAAGGCCCCGGCGGAGGGGGAAGAAGGAATCGCGCTGCGGGGATGGGGGTCGTAGCCGATGGCCACAGTCGCATTTCATCGGGAGTATGTCCAGGTGTCCCCCACCCGCCAGCGGGTGATGGGGGTCGTGTTCCTGGCCTTTGGCCTGGGACTGCTGTTCTTCGGCCTGCAAGCCTCGCCGCAATCGGTGACCACCTTTGGGCTGACGCCCGGCGGGACAGATGTCACTCCCCTGCCTAATCTGGTCTTGCCGACTCAGACGACGATGTACGTGCTGGCGGTGATCTCCGGCGGGTTGGGGATCTTTCAGTTGGTGCGCGGCTTCGGCCGCTGGACGACGTTGATGTTGGGGTTGGTGGCGGGTCTCTTCATTTTCGGGTTCTTGATCTGGTCGGCGGCGGACAAGTCGTTGAATCTGGGCGGGCTGATCAACACCACGCTCTCGGCGGCGGTGCCGATCACGCTGGGCGCGCTGTCCGGCGTGCTGTCCGAACGAGCCGGCGTTGTCAACATCGCGATTGAGGGCATGATGCTGATGGGGGCGATGGTGGCGGCGCTGTTTGGCTCGCTCGCCGGAAACATGTGGGTCGGGCTGTTGATGGCGGTGGCTGCCGGGGCCCTGCTGGGGTTGATCCACGGGGTGCTGTCGATCAAGTACAAGACCGATCAAATCATCTCGGGAACAGTGATCAACATCTTCTCGATCGGGATGACGTCGTTCATCTCGGCCAAGTTCATGCAGCAGTACCAGCAGCTCAACAACCCCCCAGTCTTCACTGCCTTTGGCATCCCAGGCCTGGTGAACATCCCCTTCATCGGGCCGATCTTGTTCTACAACAACCTGTTCGTCTATGCACTCTTCACCTTTCTGATTGTGATTCACATTGGACTGTTCTACACCCGCTGGGGGCTGCGGACGCGGTCGGTGGGCGAGCATCCACGCGCGGCCGATACGCTCGGCATCAATGTGTTTCGGACGCGCTATGTGGCGGTCCTGCTGAGCGGCATGATGGCCGGCTTTGCCGGAGCCTACTTCACCCTCGGCTCGGTGGGCCGGTTCGATGAAGTGATGACGGCGGGACGCGGCTTCATCGGCCTGGCGGCGATGATCTTCGGCAACTGGATGCCGTTTGGAGCCCTGGGGGCTGGGCTGCTGTTCGGCTTCGCCGACTCGCTGGCTGTGCGCATGGCCATCCTTG
>JBFYRF010000067.1:0-3256 GCA_041302385.1 Anaerolineales bacterium
CTTTCTTCTGCGGGAGCAGTAGCGGGCGTGTCCGCCACGCTCCCGACAGGCGAAGTTCTACACCCGGATACGCTCCGGTATCGTCGAACTTTACCAACAGATCACCCTTCTGCTCGACCAGCCAGGCGCTGGTATTGGCTGCGACACGTACCAGCGTCTTCACCCGCGTGAGCGCTTCGTCAAAAGAACGTGTGCTGCGCACGACTCGTTCCTGTAACCACACGGCCGCCCAACGCACGAAGTTGGCTGCAAATAGCGAAAACTGCTCCTGCAAAGCAATGCCGCCACGAGAGCGCATCTTGAGCGGATGCATCCGGAACACCACATTGCTTTCTTTGATCCCAGCCTCGATGATCTGTCGGGCGTTGTAGAAGTCGAACCAGGCCGGTAAGGTCAGCCCCACGCCGTCATCGCGATAGGCGATCAGGGTGCTGTGCTTCAGCCCTTGCGGTGTGTGGAACCGCTCCAACGCCAGCGTCAACGGATAGGGACACTCGCTGATCGTGTTCTCACCCCAGGCGACCATCTCGGCATTGTGGCCCACGCGAGTCCAATGAGCCTCCGGGTTCAGCTGCGCTTTCAGCTTGGCTGCCACCTGGGCGCTGTACGCTTTGGTGTAGACGAGGTAACCCATCTCGATCAGCCACGTCAGGTTGGGGCCGGTGCCAAAGCCCGCATCGAGGCGGACAACCACTTTGACCGGGTCCAGGTTAGCCACATTGTCGGCTTCCAACTGAGCTTGATGCACTTTCAGCGCGGCGTATTCCGCCTCCAGCTCGTCTAAGCGCGCCCGATGAGCGGCGACCACCTGCTCCGCTTGCTGTAAGCGCTCTGGGGCTCGCGCCAGCTTCTTCCGGGCCGATGCCAGCCGGCGTTGTGCCTGAGCCAACCGGCTATACGGCTTGGCCTCACGTCCCTCAGTCCGGTAACTGGCTTCCAACGCGGCTATCTCTTCCTCCAGTTGTCCGACCTCGCCAGGCAGGGCATTCAACTGGTCCAGGAGGGATCTTTGACGTTCGAGTTGGGCCTGCAGCCAGCTCTGGCGCTGCTCGATCTTCTCCCTGGCCGGCTTGAGCCGTTTCTTGATCAACTCCGGTCGCCTCCGTGGCCGACGGCCCAGGCGTGCTTCGGCGGCGAAAACCATCTCCTGCAGTCGAGGCAAGGCAATGGGGTTGCGTGGGTAGTGGAACCCCGCCAGAAACAGGCGGCCGTAACGCGGCGACGTCAGCGCGACCAGGGCGGCGTCATAGCCCAGCCCTACCCGGTCATCTTGCCAACTGAATTGAGCATCGGGATAGGTGGTGCTGGTGTTGCTGACGCGCCGGGGAGCGAGATCGAGATCGAGGAGCAAAGGCAGCTGTTCTTTCAGCAGGGCTTGCACCTCTTGGTCGATAAAGGGCCGCGAGACGTCGTTCAGGATCTGGGTGATGGCTGCGATCGTGGCCTCATCAAGACTGGCCGCCGTACGACTGATGCCGGTGTAGTGTGCCAACGAGGCCAGACCCCACGCTCGGAGCAGGGGTATGTCGTGAGCCAGAGGATGAGGGCCTTCATTCAGGTCGCGCAGGTGGGTGATCCCGGCCAAGATGCCCAGCAAAAAAGTCAGCGCTTTGGCTTGGGGTAGGTGCACGATACTTTTCTGAGCCATGGGCAACAGCCGGAATTTCTGGATGAGGCCGATCTCGTAGGCAAACTCGGCCTCGGCAAACAAGAAGGCGTGTTCGGTGAACAGGGGTTGTGCTTGGCTCACCAGTGCTGCTATTGAGCCGTGGCTGACGGCCATTTGTGCCCGCTCGACCGGCGAGAACAGCCGAGAGGCGCGGTGCAGTGCTTCGGCTGTATCCTGGAACAACCAGATACCGGCCACCTGGACCACAGGAGCACCTACTGGACTCCAGCCGACCAGGGATGGCGGAAAGCTGGCTGCCGGTTTCAAGATGACCGGCAAGGGCCCGCATCCCCAAGTGGGGATCGAAGCGGCGGTGAATGGTGATGGAACAGGACAAGCAAACGCTTGGCTGGCCGTACTCAACCTGTCGGACAGCAACACGCCGGCTTGGACACAGCTGTTTGTCTGTGGTATACTCATGGCGGCCCTCTCTGTTCGGTGATATGGGTTGTGACGAATCCAGTATACCACCAACAGGAGGGCTTTGCAGTTGTTAGCATGACCTTTGACCGCATCTTAACAACTGCATAGTTGGAACTTGCACTGGCGGGGACAATCGACTACACTGTCTCCCAATCGCGATGTACGGTGCCAGGAGGGAGACGAATGGAATACCCAGCTGCCGTGTTAGAAAAGGCGCAACGCCTGGAGCAACTGCTCCAGGCTGTGGCTGCGGGCGCGCCTTTGGACGAGGCCAACGAAACGTTCGGATTCAGTCTGGATGAACGCCAACTGGCCCACTGGCAGGCCAAGTACGAAGCCGGGGGACAGCAGTGGCAGGCGTTGCTCGATGGGCGTTTCGGCCACCCACGGACCGCCGATTCAGCCATACGGGAATGGCTCTATGCCCGCAAAGAAGAAGATGAGGCCCCGCGTGCGTCACAACTGGTCATCGAGATCAAGGAGCAGTTCGGGGTGGAACTCAGCGCCGGGCACATCAACCACCTGCTGCGCAAGCGGGGCTTGACCGCCCCACCGGGACGGCCGTACAAAAAGCAGCCTCGGGGCGAAGAAGCTCCGGCAACCACTCCTGCTTCTGGCGAGTCTGTAGACAACGCGGGACTTTTTTTCCCTTGAGGCCGCGAAGGTCGAGCTGGGAGTCGTTGAGGCCATCGAGGAGACGGTGCAGGCGGCTCACGAGACCTACCTTGCGGACAATCCTAGCCAGCCGCTGCATCACCTGTCGACCGATGTCACCGCCTTGTGGCCCAAGCTCGACCATCTGCTCTACCAGCCCATCCTGGGACTGACCCGCCCCCGCGATCTGTACTACTACCAGGGCGAGGGACTCGAGGCCCTGTACGGCTTCACCTACAAGTACCTGACCGTCGAGCATTTCCTGGGGCAACTGACCCGCATCCAGGCAGGCGCCCCACTGGCTGAAAGCCTGGCCACGACCTACAGCCGGGCCTGGTATCCCGGCGTCGAACCCTTGATCCTGTTCGTTGACTGGCATGTCAAGCCCCATTGGACCAAGGAGTATAGCCACGCCGGGCACGTCACGATGTGGGGACGCACTATGCCCGGGACCAAGCAGTTGATCCTCAACGGCTTCGGCGGGCGGCTGCTGGGCGGCTGGGACTACCC
>JBFYRF010000077.1:0-4197 GCA_041302385.1 Anaerolineales bacterium
CTCCATACGGCGGGTGCGTTGGGCCAGGCGGGGCTCCCAGTCGATGTTCTGCACGCTGCGGATGATCGGCTCCTCGGACTGCATGCGGTCCTCCATGGGCTGTGCCTAGATTGTCCGTCTCTCCAGCCGCATGCGCAACTGGAGAACAGCATGTGCGTTCGGTGATTGCGCCAACTCCGCTTCGGGCGAAGCGCCAGCCACGGGCGTCTAGGGTCGGCGTGTCTACTCTGGCCACGTCACGGGGACAAGTTTGTGCGTTGCTCCTTCGGCGTAGTAGCTCCGGTCGGGCAGCAAAGGGAGTTCGGCGCCAAAGTAGCGGTTGAGGATTACCCTGAAGCTGTTCACCGGTGTGATCGACGGGTAGAGATCTCGCTCTCCGCCATGCGGGAGGTAGTAGGCGTTGAGAATGGAGAGCCTCTCGGCCAGATTCGTCTTATCGACCGAGGCGTGAGTCGTGTAAGCGCCGGGGCCATGGTCCCCTTGGATCACAATGATCGGGGGGTCAGGTGAGTTCTGGAGGATCCCGTCGACGGCGTCCAGCACCAGTTTGTTCAGGTAGGCGATCTGCCCCCGGTAGCCTTCGATATACTCCTTGCGGGTGCCGAATGCCCGGAAGTGGTCGGCGTCGCTCCAGGCAAAGGGGCGATTTGGATGGATCGGGGCACCGTCGGCGGCGAATACGAAGGGCGGATGGGGGGAGATCACGTGGGCAATGACCAGGTGCTCGCCCTCCCACTGCGGGACTAGCTCCAGGTTCCCCAGCACGCTGCGCACCCGGGTCCTGTGATTGGCATTGTCAACCTGGTAGGTATCGTGCAGGCTGAGGGCGGGGATAGTCTCCTCCAGGACCATCAGGGCTGTCGTCCCGATCAGCGATCCTTCGAACGGACTGAGGGAAACTGGCAGCCTGCCGGACTGCAGCGAATTCACCTCCTGGGGAAACTCAACATAGCGGGCCGCGTCCGGCATCCTTGTCCGCTCGAAACCGGTGTCAAACGTGACCGTGGTGTAGCCCAGCGATTCGAATCCCTGCCGCACCCGGCTGTGGGTGGCGAGTTGCTGGACCACGTCATTGTCGGTTGCCGTCAGGTCCCTTCCCAGGATGTCCTGGACGTACTCGAAGTTGAGGATGGCGGCGAGGGACAACAGCGTGCGGTTGTAGTTGCTGTGCGCCCGATCGGCGACATAGAAGCCCCGTGCTCGCAGGGCATCGAGGAATTCGCTGTTGTCATACCCGTAGATCTCCTGCAAGACATCGGCACGAGCGTACCCGTCCAGCACGATCAGGTAGACGTCCGGCTGGCTTTCACCCCCGGGCAGGCCGGGCTCCAGAGCAACCCCGGCCACGGGCTGGGCCCCGGGCACAGGCAACAGCTCCGCCGCCAGTCCGGCGCCAATGGTCAGCATCGGAGAGATCAGAGCCAATAGACCCACAGCCGCCACCACCGGGGTCATCCTGGATGGATGGCGCAGGCCACGCAGACACAGCCAGAGCCACACGATCAGCGGTCCCCCCAGTGCGATCGCCAGGTGGCGGTGTCGGCCAACCAGCACCCCGGCCACCGTCAGATCCTTGGTCAGCAGCCGGACGTGGCCGTAGGCGAAGAACACCATCAGGATCCCAACCGTAGCCAGCGCTGCCCGATCCCCATCGCGACCAGACGCCAGCCAAAGGATCCCGAGGATGAGGTAGGCGAATGCAATCGAAAGCAGCAGCGGCCGCAGGGCCTCCGCCGGCTCGACCTCGCCGATGTTCGATGCCAGATGGGAGGCAATCGGGAAGCTGGCGAAGAGCACGGGAAGCACCCGCCACAGCTGCTCGGGGAGCCTCGAACGCGCCTTCACGGAATGGGGGTCAAGCGGAACGGATCATCCACCGGGGAGAAGTAGCTCCGGTCTTCCAGCAGGGGCAGGTTGCCTCCGAAGTAGCGGTTGAAGATGGTGCGAAACGTGTTGACCGGCGAGATTGCCGGGTAGATCGCTTCGCTGCCCCCGTCGGGGAGGTAGTAGGCATTGAGGATCTTCATCCGATCCTCGCTCGAGACCTCGGCCCCGCCATGATCACCCTGAAGGATGATGATCGGCTCAGCCGGGGAGTCCTCCAGCAGCCTCTCCAGGGCCGGGAGGATGCGTGAGTTCACAAAGGCCACCTGGTTGGCATAGGCTGCCCTGGAGTTCACATCATAGGTGGTTGGATCGCCGGCGAGGGTGAAGATCCCCTCGTCGCCGATAGCCTCACCCTCGGCTGTGAAAACGTAGGGTTGATGAGGCGACATGATGTGGACGAAGACGAACTTGGGCCCCGGCACCTCGGCCATCCGTCCCAGACGATCCAGGGCGAACAGGATTCGCTCCCGATGTTGCTCATTCGGGGCCTCGACCTTTGTGTGGAAGACCCGGTTCAGCACGGTCCGACCGTCGATGATCAACCGGGCCATCGAGGTTTGGGCGACCAGGATCTCGAACGGGTTGATCTGCCACATGGCCTCCGCATCGGACAGCGCCAACGGATTGCGGCTCACGTACAGATCGCTATCGGGCCAATCGGTCATGCCGATGGCCGACTCGAAGCTGACAATCTGGTAGCCGAGTTCCTCGAAGGCCGAGCGGACCCGGCTGTAGCGGGCAACCTTGTCCAGCCAGGCCGGTTCGGCGCCCCCCGGCTCCAGCGGAGGTCCCAGGGCGTCCACATAGTCCATATTCAGGGATGACGGCAGGGAGAGCCGGGTCATGGCGTAGTTGGAGCGGCTCTCCTCGGCCACCTTGAATCCCAGCGCTTCGAGCTCCGTCAGAAAAGGCCGGTTGTCGTAATCATAGAAGCCGTCAAGAACATCGGCGCGGGTGTACCCGTCGAGAATGATGTAGTAGACATCGCGCCTGTGACTTGCATCCGGCAGAGTGAGGTCGAGGCCTGATCCAACCCCCGCATCGCTCGGCGGTTCCGGCCCGCGGTCGGCGAAGATCCACGTCGACTGGACGAGGACCAGGCCGACGGCCACCAGAGCCGTCGCGTTCAGGAGACGGGTGGCCATCAACGGCAGCCCGCGACGGGCGAGCCCGATGGCAGCGGCGACAAAGACGCCCGCCTCCAGCGTGATGAGGACGCGATGTCGGGCAATCGTGCTCAGCGCCGGCTGCTGGCGCATCAAGACATAGGTGTGGCCATAGGCGAAGAACAACAGGAGGGCGAGGCTTGCCAGCGCGGCAGCCTTGGGCGTATCCCGCAGAAAAACCCGGAACGAGAGCAAGAGCACCAGCGCCAGGCCCACGGAGACAACCAGCGATCGCACGGCGGATGCAGGTGCGACCTCAGCGGCGTTCAGCGTCAGAAGCGCCAGGACCGGGTAGACGGCGAAGAGGAAAGGGTGAAGCGGAGCCTTGTCCAGAACTCGCATCGGAAGGTGAAGCCTGAGCGGGAGTTCCTTTCAAACCGATCGGCCGGCGCGACCGGGTGGATCAGCCCGCCAGCCGAAGCCTCCAGAAAACGAAAAGTCCCTTGGCAATGACCTACTCTCCCAGGCCGTCTCCAGCCAAGTACCATCGGTGCTAGCGGGCTTAACGACCGGGTTCGGGATGGGACCGGGTGTACCCCCGCCGCTTGAATCACCAAGGGACAATTCAACGATGTGAAGGTTCAACTGAATAGCTGTTGGAGCGATCAGCTCTCAGCATTCAGCTCTCGGCTCTTGCTGAGCGCTGACAACTGACACTTGCACCTGCGCTGCGCTCCGGCGCGAGTGCAGGTGTCGCTGACTGCTGCTGGAAGAACGCCCAGTTCTCCGTACCACGCGTAAGCCCTCGGCCATTAGTACGCCTTGGCTGAACCCCTTGACGGGGCTTACACCTGGCGCCTATCGAGCAGGTGGTCTACCTGCGGCCTTACCCCCTTGACGGGGTGAGGGATCTAATCTTGGGGCGAGTTTCCCACTTAGATGCATTCAGCGGTTATCTCTGCCAGACGTGGCTACCCAGCCATGCCGTTGGCACGACAACTGGCACACCAGAGGTCTGTCCACCCCGGTCCTCTCGTACTAGGGGCAGCTCCCCTCAAATCCCTTGCGCCCACAGCGGATAGAGACCGACCTGTCTCACGACGGTCTGAACCCAGCTCACGTACCGCTTTAATGGGCGAACAGCCCAACCCTTGGGACCTTATCCAGCCCCAGGATGCGATGAGCCGACATCGAGGTGCCGAGC
>JBFYRF010000089.1:0-8955 GCA_041302385.1 Anaerolineales bacterium
TGGTGCTGACGATGGAGATGGAACATCAGCGCCAGCTGCAGGCGGCCTGCCCGAAGCAGGCCGCCAAGGTGCGCCGGCTGTCCGAAGCCGTGGGCGCTGCGTTCGACATCGAGGACCCGTACGGCGGCCCGCCGGCAGGCTACCGCTCGCTGGGGGACCTGCTGGCAGGCTTGATGGCGGACGGCCTGCCGCGCATCCGGCTGCTGGCGCAGGGGGACAGCGCCGATCGCCCGGCATGAGCCCGCAGCGCAGCTGGGGGGAAGCGCCGGGTCTGGCGCGAACCGCGTGATCGGCATATCATGCACTTCGATGGCGTGAGGCGACGATGGATGAAGCCAAGCTCAGGGTGGTGCTGGCCGACGACCACGGGCTGATCTGCGAGGGTCTGCGCATGGTGCTCGAGCGCGGCGGCATGGAGGTCGTCGGCGTGGCCGCGACCGGGCGCCAGGCGGTCGAACTGACAGCAGCCGTCAAGCCGGAGGTGCTGATCCTCGACATTCGCATGCCCGACATGGATGGCCTGGAGGCGCTGGCCGAGGTCAAGAATCAGGGGCTGCCGGTCAGCGTGATCATGCTGACCTCGTTCGACACGCCCGAGTACCTGGCCCAGGCCGTGGCGCGCGGCGCGGCGGGGTTTCTGTCCAAGTCAGCCGATGTCAAGGGGATCCCGGAAGCGGTGCGGGCGGTTGCGGCCGGCGAGGCGATTGTTGACCGTCAGCTTCTGCAGGCGGCGCTCGATACCAGCACCCGGCCGGCGCTCGAACAGAGCGGCTTCAGCCGCCGCTCGGCCTACGATCTGACCGAGCAGGAGCTGCGGGTGCTGAAGCTGGTCGCCGAAGGCCTCGACAACAGCACCATCGCCGCCTCACTCGGCGTCAGCCGCAACACGGTCAAGACCCACGTCCACAACATCTTCTCCAAGCTCGGCGTATCCGACCGCACCCAGGCGGCGATCCTGGCGATGCGCATGGGGCTGACCAGCTGAGCCTCGCCGTCGCGCCCATACAGCCAGCGCGTCTGGCTCGGCGCAGCCGTTGAGCAGCCGGCGTTCCTGGAGGTCATGCAGATGAAGGTCCTGATCACGGGCGGAGCCGGATTCATTGGCTCGCATGTTGCCGATGCCTACCTGGGGGGAGGGGCGGAAGTGGTGGTCGTGGATGACCTCTCCAGCGGACGCCGGGCGAACCTCGACCGGCGAGCCCGGCTGGTGGAGATGGACATCCGCAGCCCGGAGTTGCCGGCGCTGTTTGCGATCGAGCGGCCAGACGTGGTGAACCACCACGCCGCCCAGATCGACGTGCGCCGCTCCGTGGCGGACCCGGCGCTGGATGCCTCCATCAACGTGCTGGGCGCGCTCAACGTGCTGGAGTGCGCCCGGAATGCGCAGGTCTCGCGCTTCGTGTATGCCTCCACCGGTGGGGCGGTGTACGGTGAGCCGATCGAGCTTCCCTGCCGCGAGGACCATCCCGCCCAGCCGATCTGTCCGTACGGCGCCAGCAAGCACGCCTTCGAGCACTACCTGGAGCTGTACTTCGTGCTCTACGGCCTGCCGTATTCGATCCTGCGCTACGCCAACGTCTACGGTCCGCGGCAGGATCCCTTCGGGGAGGCGGGCGTGGTAGCGATCTTCACCGCCAAGATGCTGGCCGAGGCTGAGATCGAGGTCAGCGGCGACGGCGATCAGACGCGCGACTTCGTGTTCGTGGGCGACGTCGCTCGCGCCAACCTGCTGGCCACCCAGCTGGGCGAGGCGTGCGGCATCTTCAACATCGGCACGGGCGTCGGCACGTCGATCAACCAGGTCTTCGAGCATCTGCGCCGGGCGACCGGCTATCGGCTGGCACCGGCGTACGGCCCGTCCAAGCCTGGCGAGACCCGCCACATCTACCTCGAGTGCAGCCACGCGGCCGAGGGGCTGGGGTGGAGGCCGGAGGTTGGGCTGGCGGAAGGGCTTCGGCGGACGGTGGACAGCCTGCGCTGATTTGGCTCGTTACCTGGGAGTGGCAGCCGGGCGGGCCTTCCTCCGACCGGTTCATTCCCGAGGCACCGGAGAAATCTCCCGAGCGCTGTCCACTGAACGGCATGTTCCTTGCAGGGGAATGCGGACCCAGTCGGTGGATCGGCGGGCGCCCGTTGCACAAATGGTGCCATAGGACTAGGCCGAGTGCCGGACGCGTCTTGTAGAATGAGAATCACGCCAGCCACAAGCCGAGGATGATGACCACTTCACGTCACCGAGTGCGCCGGGCGCCGGGCCTTCACTTGATCCTGCCAGGGATTGCGCTCTTGGCGCTGTTCGTGGCCGCCCCCCTGCCAGGCCAACCGAGCGGGCTGGCGAGCGCCGCGGGCCAACTCGGGTTGCCAGCGGCCGGGCACCAACTGAAGGTGCTGCGAGCCCTCGCCCAGGACGAGGGTACCGTCCGGGTCATTGTTGAGCTCGACATTCCATTCACCCCCGAAGGCGAGCTCAGCACTGGGGCCAAGGTCGCAGTGCAACAGCAAGAGATCGAGCAAGCCCAGCAAGAAGTGCTGGACTCTCTGCCTCCGGCGGAAGGCGAGCCTGCTCCTCCCCGGACCTTTGACGCTATCCCCTACGTCGTGCTGGAAGTCGACGCGGCAGGGCTGGAGGCACTGGCTGACCATCCTGCGGTGGCCGACATTCAGCAGGACATTCCTTCCCCGCCGCTGCTGGCTGAGAGCATTCCGATCATTGGGGCCGATGACGCTTGGGCAGCAGGCTACACCGGCGCCGGCCAGGTCATCGCCATTCTCGACACCGGGGTCGACAAGACGCATGAGTTCCTCCAGGGCAAGGTCGTGGGTGAGGCATGTTTTTCCACCACGGCGCCGGCCAATGGATCGACCTCGCTGTGCCCGATGCCAGACGAGGCCGGGGATCAAATCGGCGAAGACAGCGGACTGAACTGCCCGCTCGGCACGACCGGCTGCGACCATGGAACGCACGTTGCCGGGATTGCCGCCGGGAGTGGGGGTTCCTTCTCCGGCGTGGCGCCCGGTGCTCAGCTGGTCCCGATCCAGGTCTTCTCGAGTTTCGAGGGCAGCCTGTGTTCCTCGTATGGGATGCCCTCACCGTGTGTGCTTTCGTGGACCTCAGACCAATTGGCGGCGCTGGACTGGTTGTTTTCCCAGAAGGACAACTACAACCTGGCAGCGGTCAACATGAGTCTGGGCGGTGGCTCGTTCTCAAGCGCCTGCGATAACGATGCTCGAAAGGCGGCCATCGACAATCTGCGATCGGTTGGTGTCGCCACGGTGGCGGCTGCTGGGAACTCGGGCTCGACAACTTCGCTGACGAGCCCGGCATGCATCTCGTCGGTGGTGAGTGTCGGAGCGACGACTGACGCCGACGCCGTTGCATCGTACAGCAACGTGGCGCCCTTCCTTTCGCTGCTGGCACCCGGCACCTCGATCCGCTCGTCGGTACCCTCGGATGGCTATCAGACCATGAGCGGCACTTCAATGGCCGCGCCGCACGCTGCCGGCGCCTGGGCCGTGCTCAAACAGGTCCGCCCCGAGGCCTCGGTTGACGAACTGCTTGCCGTGCTCGACTCGACCGGACTCCCAGTCTCGGCGGACGGCTCGCCCGAGCTCACCTTCAGCCGCATTCAGCTGGGCCTCGCCGTGGAGACCCTCGCGCCGCCGCCAGCGCCGAGCTACGATCTGGACCTGGACGGCGAGGTCAACGTGCTCGATGTGCAGCTCTGTGCAAACGTTTTCCTGGGCATCGAGACTGAGCCCGGTATCGTCTCCAGGGCGGATGTCAACCGGGATCGGGGTGTCAACGTGCTGGACGTTCAGGCGATTGTCAACGTCTTCCTTGCAGGCTAAGATGGCATGTCCCACCCAGGACGGATGCAGGAACGGATGCGGGGATTGAACATGCTGGATCTCAAGCGAAGATGCCGCGGCTGGGCTGAGCGGCTGCCGCTGCGCTCCAAGGACACAGGCCCATGCGCGTGAGGACTCGCCGCGCGCTGTGCCTGGCTGCGCTTCTGTTGGCGATCCCGGGGGCTACCGCAGCCCAGGCGCCCGTGGCGGCGTTCTCCGTGGGGAGCGGATCCGGTCTCCCCGGAGCGACCAACATCCCGGTTTCCGTCAGCCTGGATTCGCAGGACGGCGCGCAGGTTGTCGCCCTGAACTTCGATTTGACTTTCGAAAGCAGCCGGGTGGAGGTCAGTACGGTCGAGATCGGCTCGGCGGCCGCCTCGGCAGGCAAGGTGCTCAGCTTCTCCCGGCCTTCCGCCGGCCGTGTGCGGGTGATTGTCTTCGCCATCAACCAGACTCCCATCCCGGATGGGGCGGTCGCCGTGGTGCGCTTCAACGTTCTGCCCGGCGCATCCCCGGGCACGTTTGATCTGGCGCTGGCGGCGGTCTCGGCGAGCGATTCCGATGGGCAGGGTGTGGAGGTCGATCTATCGAACGGCTCATTCACCGTTACCGCGCCTCCGCCGGTCGACACGGCGACGCACACCGCGACGGCCACGCGAACGCCGACGCGAACGCCCACCATCACCCGGACGGCCACCCGCACGCGCACGCCCGCACTGACGCGCACTGCGACTCGAACGCGAACCCCGACCGCCACCTCGTCTGGAGACGCCACGGCAACCTCCCCCGCGGCGTCACGCACGCCGACCCGAACGCGAACGCCGGGCCCGACGGCGACTGCTGGTCCGCCGAGCAGCACGCCGGATGGCGCCGCGCCAACCAGCACGCCCGGTCTGGGGCCCTCCCCGTCCGGCTCGCCTTCCCTGGCCCCGCCCGAGATGACCGCCACGGCCGTAGGGTGGTTCCCCCCGGAAGTCGAGACAGCTGCCGCAGCGACTGCGATCGCCATGGCGGAGTTCGATGCCGCCGTCCTGGCGACGGTCAGCGCCCTGGCGGCGGGTGAAGGGGAGATCCCACCCGGCGGCGGCACGTCGCCGCTGCCCACTGCGGGTGATGGGGGGTGGATCCTGCTCGCGGGTGCCGCGATCGTGGGTATGGCGGCACTCGCCGGCGCAGGCTTCCTGCTGTGGCGGCGCAACCGAGGGCGCGTCGACGGGGCCTGAGGCTGCTTTCCGCCCACCGTGATCGGCCCCCTCTCTTGCCCTCCCCCTACCAGGCGGAGGGCAATGTGGTTCCTCGAGGCCGCGCCTTTCCCCGCCTGCTGCCGAACTCATCAGGACTTGCAGCGTGATCCGTCGGGTTGGGGCCACGTACGGCACGCAGCAACTCCGAACCCGGCCCTCTCGCGTGGGGTACTGGGCCTTCGGACTTCAGGGGGGAGTTGATCGAAGCCCTTCCCCTATCCGGGGCAGAGTCGGGGCAGAGCCTGCCTGGAATCTGCCTTCGTCTGCGGCAGACGACGTGCCGGGCGCCACACCCATCTGGGGACCCCGCAGCGCGGGGTGTCATTGTTCTGGCGCAGTTCACTCAAGCACAATTTGGAAACGGGTGGCGGCGGCCTCGCGAGCCGGACCAACACCGTCCTGGGCGGGGCCCAGGGACTACCGCTCGCTGGCAACGCGAGCCATGCGGATTGAGGGTGGGCGGGATCAGCCGTTCAGGTAGGTGTTGATGACCACCTGAAGATCCAACACATCGAGGGAGCCATCCGCGTTCACGTCGGCGCGCAGGACCAGTTCGGGATCGGTCTCGATGCCCAGGACCACGTTGACACACACCTGAACATCCAGCACGTCGACCCGACCGTCCAGGTTCAGATCCGCAGCGCTGGGTGGCGCCGGGGTCGTCGGGGTTGTGGTGGGCGTGCGGGTCACGGTCGGCGTGCGGGTGACCGTCGCCGTGCGGGTGACCGTCGCCGTTCGGGTGACGGTGGGGGTGCGGGTCGGGGTGGCGGTGCGCGTCGGGGTGCGCGTCACCGTCGCGGTTCGGGTCACGGTCGAAGTTGGCGTGGGAGTCCCGCCGGTCAACGTAACGGTCGGCGTCAGGCTGGCGGTCGCCGAGGCGGTGGGCGTGCGCGTGACCGTTGCGGTGCGCGTCACCGTCGGCGTGCGGCTCGGTGGGGCGGTGCGCGTCGGCGTGCGAGTGCGGGTGGGCGTACGGGTAGCAGTCGCCGTGCGCGTTGCAGTCGGGGTGCGGGTTGACGTGGCCGTAGGAGTCGACGTCGCCGTCGGGCTGGCGGTCGGCGTCGGGTACACCTGGCCGGGGATGTCGCTTGACCACTCTGGCCCGGCGGGGGAACCGCCATACTTGCGCACCCCGTTGCCCGGTGGACCAGTGAAGCCGGAGCTGTCATACAGCGAGTCGCCGGCGCCTTCGTTGAAGTGATACAGGCCGACGGTGTAGACGTCCGGGACGAAGGGCTGCAGCGACGGCGAGAACTCGCCGCCGTAGCGCACAACGCTGGAGACGCGCAGCTCATCCATCCACCCACTGAACGACGGGAAGAGCGTCGGGTCGAGGCCGTGCTTCTCGGCGCCGAGCACCAGATAGGGGTCGCTGTTCGTACACGGTTGATCGCCGGACGGTCCGCAGAAGGATCCGGGGACGCCGTCATTGGGATAAGAGACCTTGCCCAGCGGTCCCTGCGCCGTCGCCTCGAGGCGGCCATCGACGAATAGCCACATGGTTCCTTCCGGATAGGCGCCGGTGAAGCGAGCGCGTTGAATGGCGACGTGGTGCCACTGGCCGTCATCGATGCGGCGGGTGCCGCAGATGGTGCGGCTCTCGCCGGACTCGCCAGTCACGCCGAAGACCACGCGCCCGTCGGCAAGCGAGACGCCGAAGGCGCGCGGCTGGTTGAACCGGTCGCGGTCGAGGAGGATGTTGCCGCGCCGCCAATCAGTGTTGGCGCCGCAGGTCACCGGCCCGGCAGTGTTCTCTCCAGGCTGAGCCCGCATCCACCATTCGAGGGTGAAGTCCTCGTTCTGCCCGACGTCAACCGGCGGCGTCCAGGTCGTATCGCCCGGGTTGTCGATCAGGATCTTCACCCGATCGATGTCCGACACGCCGTTGCCATGAAAGCGCAGCGAATAGTTGCCCGTGCCGAAGTACAGGTGGTAGTCGTTGTTGACGGTTCGGTAGGGCGCCAGCGTGACGCCATCACGTGTCAGGGAGCCGCTGGTATACGGCTCGGAGCCGACGTGCACCGTCCAGCCCGAGAGTCTGACCCCCTCCAGGCTGGTGTAGGCGCCGTTGTACTTCAGGCTCCAATGCACGTGCGGGCCGGTGGCGAACCCGCCGGCGCAGATCTCGCAGGCGATCGATCCGACGCCGGTGTTGCGGTCGGCGCTGCTGCCGAGGTAGGTGTTGCGCAGATGGTAGTAGGACGTGATCCATCCACCGCCGTGGTTGATTTCCAGCCAACACGAGTAGTTGTAGGGGCGGTACGAAGTACCGGCGGCGCTGGCCACGGACCACTGATTGGGCGGGGCGCTGCATGTGGCCCCGCCGGTGAAGAAGTCCATGGAGGAGTAGGGGGGTCCGTAGCTTCCGCCGTTCCAGCTGTGCGGTCCGCTGAACGTCCACGTCGCCGCCAGTGGGAAGGGGAACTGGAACAGGTTGCCGGGGGGCGCCGCCGGGGGATTGATGTCATTGCTGGCGTCTAGCGGGTCGACATCCGGGAAGAGCGCCTCGAAGGTGGCCGGGAAGCCGCCGCTGGCGTCCGGCGACACCAGCGCCTGCCACGAGGCCAGGTCTTGTCCCTCGGCCAGGATGCTGGCAACCGCGAAGGAGCCCGAGGTCGTGTCGCCGACCTCGACCGTCGCCCCGTCGCTCAACGCGAGTGCAGCTGGAGGCTCCACCTCTGGGCGTGAGCCCCGCGCGCCCCAGGTGTACAGGTGCTCATAGAAAGCTTCCGCCAGGCCCACGGACGTCGTCTCGATCAGGCTGGACAGCGCCTCGGCCTCGAGCGCCTGCCCGGAGCCACTCACCAGACCGTAGCGGACCTCGAGCACCGCCAGCAGGACCTGCGGGTTGACACTGGCGTAACCAGACCACAGCGCCAGATCCTCGGCGTGCCCGGCCAGGGGTGAGACGGCCTGCTCCAGGTACGCGGCGAGGTCGAACCCCTCGACGTTCGGCCCCCACACGAACATTCCATCGCTGACCAGCGGCTTGCCTTCCTCCTGGTAGGCGGGGCGCCATGAGGCGCGCAGGGGCGGTCCGAAGGGCAGCCAGGCCTGGCCCTGTTCCACAGCCAGCGCCAGCGTGCGCAGCGTGACGCCGCGCGACAGCCCGTAGGCGAGCCAGGAGGTGGGCCGCGCAGTTCTGCTTCCGCCGCCGGCACCCAGAACGATGGGTTCAGCCGGCATCCCGGAGGCATGCGTCGAAAGCCAAACACCGGATGGGACGCCATCCACCTGCCCGCCTGACGCACCCATGGGATTCGGCGTGAGCTCAGGCGCGCTGGTGGTCAGGAGGGCAGCGACCGCCAGCACGATTGGGCCCAGGCGCAGAGCGCCCGGCGATGCGTTCGGGCGGGGGCGCGGCGAAGCCACCGAAGCGCCTACGGGAGGTTCCCGACCCTCGGCCCCAGCCAGGCATCGACGCAGAAGCCGGCGATGCGAACCACGCACACTTGATTGGAGGCCGGTGCAGACCAGATCACCACAAGCGACGAGTCCGGCAGGCTGACTCCGGGCGCCGCCATGGGGGCATCCAGCGCCGGGGTCTCGGTGGCGGTCGGCGTGGCGGTCATCGTCCAGGTGACGGATGGCGTACGTGTGATGGTTGGCGTCCGCGTGATCGTCGGGGTGCGGGTGGGCTTCGGCGTCCCGGTCGGCGTCGGCGTACGCGTGGGCTTGCGCGTGCGGGTAATGGTCGGCGTGTTCGTGGGCTTGCGCGTGCGTGTGATCGTCGGTGTGCGCGTGGCCGTGCGCGTCGGCGTCACCGTCCGGGTGTTGGTCGGCGTGCGGGTGATGGTCGGCGTGCGCGTGATCGTAGGCGTCCGCGTGATCGTTGGCGTGCGGCTGGGCGTGCGCGTGCGCG
>JBFYRF010000125.1:0-6314 GCA_041302385.1 Anaerolineales bacterium
ATGCGCCGCCCGCCATTGAAGCCCACCGGTCGGTACCTGCCTTGGTGGTTCATCGGTCCCGTCATGTAATACCTGATCATCTGTCTGCCTCCACGTCTGGTCATCAACCCATGTATGTCGAAAGCATACCCAACCCACATCAGCACTGCATCAGCAGTCAGTACGAGGGCCGTTAACGGCCGCCAAGCCTACTCAGATCGCGCGCCGATGGTTCTCTAATGTGCTGGCTCTAGACTGGACACAAGCGAATTGCCGATGCCACGCGTGAACCGATGTGGCGCGCAGGGAGCACGAGCATGAACCTCGACCGATACACGACCAAGGCACAGGAGGCGCTGTTGGATGCACAGCGCCGAGCACAGGACAGCCACCACCCGGCGATCGAGCCGATCCACCTGTTGCTGGCGCTGCTGCACCAGCCGGAAGGGGTCGTTCCCGCCATTCTCGCCCGGCTGGCCGGCGCGTCGAGCCCACTCATCGAACAACTGGAGGCGGATCTGCGGCGAAAGCCGCAGGTGCAGGGCAGCACGCAACCCGTCGGTCTCTCCCGCCAGGCCAGCGAAGCGCTGCTGGCCGCCGAGCGCCAGGCTCAAACCATGAAGGATGACTACGTCTCGACCGAGCACCTGCTGCTGGCGCTGGCATCCGGCGACGAGGCCAAGCGCCTGGCGGCCTTTGGCGTGACTCCCGAGGCCATCCTGAACGCGCTCACCGCGATCCGCGGCTCGCAGCGGGTGGTCTCCCCTGATCCGGAGGGCACCTACCAGGCGCTGGAGAAGTACGGCCGCGACCTCACCCAGCTCGCCCGCCGCGGCAAGCTGGATCCGGTGATCGGCCGCGACGAGGAGATACGCCGCGTGGTGCAGGTGCTTTCGCGACGCACCAAGAACAACCCCGCGCTGATCGGCGATCCGGGCGTTGGCAAGACGGCCATCGCCGAGGGCCTGGCCCAACGCATTGTCAACGGAGATGTGCCAGAAGGGCTGAAGAACAAGCGCCTGGTGCAGCTCGATCTGGGAGCGCTGGTCGCCGGCGCCAAGTACCGCGGCGAGTTCGAAGAGCGGTTGAAGGCAGTGCTCAAGGAGGTCACCGACGCAGCCGGCGAGGTGATCCTGTTCGTGGATGAGATGCACACCGTCGTCGGCGCCGGCAAGGCCGAGGGCGCCATGGACGCCGGCAACATGCTCAAGCCGATGCTGGCACGCGGCGAGTTGCACCTGATCGGCGCCACCACGCTCGACGAGTACCGCAAGCACATTGAGAAGGACGCCGCCCTCGAGCGCCGCTTCCAGCCGGTGTTCATCGAGGAACCGGGCGTCGAGGATACGATCAGCATCCTGCGCGGTTTGAAGGAGCGCTATGAGGTCCACCATGGCGTTCGTATCCAGGATAGCGCGGTGATCGCCGCTGCCGACCTCTCCCACCGCTACATTTCCGACCGCCAACTCCCCGACAAGGCTATCGACCTGATCGATGAGGCCGGCGCCCGCCTGCGCACCGAGATCGACTCCAAGCCTCAGGCACTGGACGAGGTCGACCGGCACACGATGCAGCTCGAGATCGAGCGCCAGGCGCTGAAGCAGGAGAAGGACAAGGCCTCCGCCGAGCGCCTGGCCGCCATCGAGCGCGAATTGGCAGAACTGGGCGAGCAATCCTCTCAACTGCGCGCCCGCTGGCAGAACGAGAAGCAGGCGATTGCCGAGCTGCGCCAGATCAAGGAACAGATCGAACAAACCCGACTCGACATCGAACGCGCCGAGCGGCAGGCCGACCTGGAGACGGCGGCCCGCCTGCGCTTCGGTGAGCTGCCGCAATTGGAGAACCGCCTGGCGCAGCTCGAGCACAACCTCAAGACACTGCAGGCCGAAGGGGCGCTGCTCAAGGAGGAGGTCGACGCCGAGGACATTGCCGGCGTGGTTGCACGCTGGACCGGCATCCCGGTCTCCAAGCTACTCGAAGGCGAGATGCAGAAACTGGTGCATATGGAGGAGCGCCTGCACCAGCGCGTCGTCGGGCAGGAAGACGCCGTGCGGGCGGTGTCGAACGCCGTGCGCCGGGCGCGTTCCGGGCTGCAGGATCCGGCGCGGCCAATCGGATCATTCCTGTTCCTCGGCCCTACCGGCGTGGGCAAGACCGAGCTGGCGCGGGCACTGGCCGAGTTCCTCTTCGATGACGAGCATGCCATGGTGCGGATTGACATGGGGGAGTACCAGGAGCGGCATACGGTCTCGCGCCTGGTCGGCGCGCCGCCCGGATACGTCGGCTACGAGGAGGGCGGCCAGCTGACGGAAGCTGTCCGCCGCCGGCCCTATTCGATCGTCCTGCTCGACGAGATCGAGAAGGCGCACGGCGAAGTGTCGAATGTGCTGCTGCAGCTGCTGGACGACGGCCGATTGACTGACGGCCAGGGCCGGACGGTCGACTTCCGCAACACCGTCGTGATCATGACCAGCAACCTGGGCGGCGAGCTGTGGGGGGATGCGCAGGCTTCGGATCTGGCCAACGAGGCGCAGGTCCGCACCCTGCTCTCGGCGCACTTCCGTCCCGAGTTCCTCAACCGCATCGATGAGGTGGTCGTCTTCCGCCGGCTGTCACGCCAGGACCTGGCGCAGATTGTCGAGATCCAGCTCCGCCTGGCAGCCGAGCGCGTGGCGCGCGCCGGCTATCAGTTGGAGGTCACGCCGGCCGCCAGCAACCATCTGGCCGACGCCGGCTTCGACCCTGTGTATGGTGCCCGGCCGCTCAAGCGCGCCATCCAGCGCGAACTGCAGGATCCGCTGGCGCTGCGCCTGCTCTCTGGCGAGTTTCAGCCCGGCGATACCATCCACGTCGATGTCGAGGGCGGACAATTGACCTTCATGCCACTGGCGACAGGGGAGCCGGTTCCAGACGCAGAGTAGCCGACGCCTGGAGAATTAGGGGCTCCAAGACACCCTTTCCCGCTGCACAAAGCCACCGCACCCGGTTTCAGACAAATGCGGCGGGAAGGGAGCCATTTCCAGCAGACGGGGGGGAGCCTGACTCCAACCCATCTGTCGCCATCTTCCTGCCCTACTCTGCCATGCCTCCAGGCATTCCCGAAGGCCCTCCTCCGCGAGGGGGACAGGCGATAGGGGGCGGGGAGGACGCGCCCGCCGCAGCCTTGTGTTCCAGCCGGGCAGGTCCCGTCACACCTGCGGCGAGGAGGAACCTCAGCCAACAACCCGGAGCCGATTTGACGACCGAGTCCCTCGGCGCACACCAGCGCCCCACCAAGCAAGCCGGCAAGGCACGTTCAGCGCCGGCGGTCACGGTCGCCAGCCGCCACAGCCTGCGCCTCCGCACCAGGAGGGCCAGTTGCATCCACGCCCTCGGCAACGCCAACATGGATAGGATGCCGGGCGAGTGCTGGGCTTCGGTCGAGAGGTAGAAACCGGTCAACTGCTCAGTCGAGCGCCTTCTTGTAGAAGCGGTAGCGCTTGTAGATCCGGGCGCCGGCGTGATGGGCGATGTTCCAGGTGTCCGGGTTGTCCTCACCGGTGACGGAGAAATCCACCCAGCGGTAGCCTTTGGGAATGGCGCGGCGCGCCATCTCGGCGAACAGCAGAATCGCCACGCCCGTGTCCCAGTATTCCGGCAGCACGGCCACGCTTTTCACCGAGAGCCCCTTGGGCTTCAGGTTCTTGAAACGCAGGGCGCGCACGTAGTCCCAAGGATAGCGCAGGCCGTTGAGGTGGATCAGGACCTCGTTGAAATTCGCGATCGCCGGGAACCAGCCGACGGTCTTGCCGTCCGCCTCGGCAAACAGGATCAGTTCGGGATCCGCCAGGTCTTTGAGCGGGAGCAGCATCCCGGCGATCGCCTCGCGCGTGTAGGGGACGAAACCCGGCAGGTGCTCCAGCCCCCGATTCATCAGACCCCAGATCCGATCGATCTCGCCATCGAGGTCGGTGAAGTTGGCGCAGCGGACGGAGAAGTCTCTGCGCTGGCGGACCCGATCGGCGAGGCGCTGCGCGCGTTGAATGCTTCGCCCAGCAAGATCGATATCCATGGCATAGGCCAGGCCGTCATCGTGGCGTTTGACGAAGCCGAATCGCTCGAAGAACCCGGAGTAGTAGGGCGGGTTGTGGCCGCACAGGATAGCCGGCGGCCGATCCCACCCTTCCACGAGAACGCCGCGGCCGTCCTCGCGATCCAGGTTGTAGGTGCCGCACAGCACGGTCAGGTCATGCGCACGAGCCCAGGCCCCAGCCTGCTGGAACAGCGCCTCAGCGACCGGGTAGTCATCGATGCACTCGAAGAACCCCAGCGAACACTCGCCAGCTTCTCCCCCGTTCTCGTGAGAGCAGCATACGGTGCCCGCCAGGTGGCCGTCTTTCCGCGCCAGGAAGAAGTCGGCGTAACCGTCCTTGAAGTACATGCCCCGCCTCGGATCCGTCGCCTTGCGCCGTTCAGGCAACAGGGGCGGCACCCATAGCGGGTCCGATCGATACAGCTGCCAGGGGAAGGTGAGGAACGCATGCTGCTGGCGCCGATTGCGGACGAGCTGAACCTCGATCTTTCCCTGCATCCTAGGGGGCGACCTCCGGCGCGGCCTGGCGCCGCTCCTCGAGCTGGCGGTTGATCTCCCGGTAGTTCTCACGGCCCAGCGGGTACAGCAGCGTGAACACAATCCCCGCCCCCAGCGCCAGCGCGGGGATCGGGCCAGCCACCATTCGAATCCCGAAGATCGCGCTGTCGGGCTGGGTGCCTCCGCCGGCGACGTACCCGCTGGCCTGGAGCACCAGCAGCGCCAGCGGAACAGCGAGTGATGAGGCAACCTTCTGCGCCAGTGTGATCAGGCTGTAGAACATGCCCTCATTGCGCTGACCGCTCTGCAACTCGCCGTACTCGATCGCATCGGGCAGGATCGCCCAGGGCAGCACGTGCATCGCCGAGACCCCGATCCCCGCCAACACGCACAGCGTCACGATCAGCGGCATGCCCGTGGTCGGCCCCAACGAGGCCAGCACCATCAGGACCACTGCCAGGAACGCGATGCCGATGATGTACGCCCAGCGCTTGTTCAGGTGTCCCGAGACCCATAACCACAGCGGCAGCGCAAGCAGCGCTACCACGAAGATCATTCCCAGGATCAGGTCGCTCTGCGACTCGCGCTGCACGACGTGCTTGATGTAGTACAGCAGGTTCACCTGGATGATGCTCATCGCCACGCCATTGAACATGAACAGCATCAAGCCGAAGACAAAGGGCCGGTTCCGCCAGGAAGTGCGGATCGACTCGCGGAAGCCAGTGCGGGGCTGATGCATGAACTCGGGACGCTCGCGCGTGCCGGCAAACGCCAGCAACAGGGGAATCGCGGAAACCAGACCGAAGACGGCGCCCATCAGCAGCACCCGGCTGGCGTTCTCCGGGCTGAAAACACCGACGATCGCCAGGGGCAAGGTGAAGGCGATCAGGCTGCCCAGGATCGAGAAGAACATCCGGGTGCCGGTGAGCGTGGTCCGTTCGTCGTAGTCGCTGGTGAGTTCCGGGGTCAGCGCGTAGAAGGGCATATAGGCGAACGAGGCGGCCGTATCGAACAGAGCAAAGGCGAAGGCGTAGTACAGCGCCAGCGCCGGAACCGAATCAAGCGGCGGCTGCCACCACAGCAGCGTGAAGGCGATCGCGAAGGGCAGCGCGCCGAACAGCAGGTACGGGCGCCTCCGCCCCCACCGGGTGCGCGTCCGATCCGACAGGTAGCCCACCAGCGGATCGTTGATGTAGTCCCAGGTGCTTCCCAGAAAGATTGCCAGCGCGGCGACGGCGGGTTGGACCCCGACAACCTCCGTCAGAAACAGCGCGAAGTACACGCTCAGGATGGTGTTGGTCAGGGCGAACCCCAGGTCTCCCGAGCCATACATCCACTTCTCACGGCGCGTCACCGTCGTCGTCATGGACCGGCTTCTCCTAAGGTGCTTGCGGCTCGAGCGCCCTACCGCGTGAATGGCCGGCAGGCACACCGTCGATCCCGGCGGCTGGAGCTATTCCAGTCCTTTGTACCAGGCAACCCGGCTCCCATTGACCACCAGCAGCCGGCCGTCCGGGGCGAAGGCCAGCCCGAAGGGGAAGCCCTCCACCTCGATCGTCGCCAGATGCCGGCCGTCCGGCTGGTAGACCTCTACTCCATCGATGTCGCCAACGTAGATCCGACCCTGCCCGTCGACCTCGATGGATGAGGGCGCGCTCAGCTGGCCTGGTTCATCCCCCTCGCTCCCCACCCGGTTAAGGTACTGCCCCTGCGGCGAGAACACAACCACCGTTTCGTTGAATGTTCCCAAGCCAAACAGCTTGCC
>JBFYRF010000131.1:0-4259 GCA_041302385.1 Anaerolineales bacterium
GGTGCATGAACACCTGCGCCCACTCGCGCAGCGCCTGCTCGAACGGGATTGGCTGCTCCATGCTTCACCCTACTTAGTAATTAAGTATCATGAAGTATACCCCCGCAGGCGGGCGCCGTCCACCTGCCTGGCGCCTGGCGAGTGGGCGTATAATATCCGCCGGTCCGCGCCATGGTCAACCAGAAACCTCCCAGCCGCTCTGCGACAGACCAGACCCAACCGATCGCCCGCATGGGCGGTCCGCCGCCGGGCAAGCCTTCCCGGGCTCGCCTGCCGCGCTGGGTGGTGGGAATTCTGGCGGCGGCGTTTGCGATGGCCGTCCTGGTGCTCGGCCTGCTCGTTCACTTGGTCGCCCGCGATCTGACCCGCACCTGGGCTGGCTTTGCCCTCAATCCATTCCAGCCCAACCCGGTTGCCCCTGGCAGCACGCTGCAGCCGGGCGAGACTCCACAGGCATTGCCTCCGGCAGTCACGCCGATTCCCTGGACAGGGGTCGAGCGGGTCACCATCCTGCTGATGGGCCTCGACTATCGGGATTGGGTGGCCGGCGAGGGTCCTGCCCGAACCGACTCGATGATGCTGGTCACGCTGGACCCGCAGGCCGATACCGCCGGGATGCTCTCGATCCCGCGCGACCTTTGGGTCGAGATCCCGGGCTTCGGCCACAACCGGATCAACACGGCCTTCCCGAACGGCGAAGCCAACCGCCTGCCTGGAGGCGGGCCGGCGCTGGCGATGCAGACCGTCGAGAAGGTGGTTGGGGTTCCCATCCAGTTCTATGCTGTGATCGACTTCGCCGCCTTCGAGCGCATGATCGACGAGATCGGCGGTGTCGACGTGCTGGTCAGCGAAGAGATCAAGATCTGCCCGATTGGCCGGACCTGCCTGATCCTGCCGGCCAAGGCGCATCAACTGGACGGCGCGCAGGCGCTGGCCTACGCGCGGGTGCGCAAGGGTGCCGGGGATGATTTCGGGCGGGCTGAACGCCAGCAGCAAGTTGCCTTGGCGATCATCGACCGCGTCGTTGGGTTGAACATGGTTCCGACGCTGGTTGCCAAGGCGCCGGCGCTGTATCAGGAGCTGTCCTCCGGGATCCGCACCAACCTGACGTTGGAGCAGATGATCTCGCTGGGGTGGTTGGCGGTGCAGACGCCCAAGGCGAACATCCAGCGCGGCGTGATCGCTCCGCCGAACATGGTCGGTTTCCACACGCTGCCCACTGGCGCCTCGGTGCTGCGCCAGGTGCCGGATCAGATCCGTGAACTGCGCGACCGGATCTTCACCGCGACCGGGATCATCGGACCGTGAGGCCGATACTGACCCGATGATGCGCCCCGCACCCAGCCCGAAGCCGCGCCGCAGCCTGATCGATCATCTCCCGCCGCGCCTGCAGCGTGTGCCGCGCGGGGGCTGGTGGGCCGCCCTGGGCGTGTTCTTCCTGTTGTGTGTCCTTTCGGTTGGCGCGCTGAGCGGCGTAGCCGCCGGCCGCCAGCAGTCCGCTGCCGGGCAGTCGGAGGCCCTGACGCGTGCCGCCCAGGAGCAGTTTGATCTGGGCGTGCAGGATCTGCTCGAAACGCGCTACGAACTGGCCCGGCAGCGCTTCGAGTACGTCCTGAGCGTCGACCCGGGTTTCCCTGGCGCCGCCGAACTGCTCGACAAGGCGCTGCTCGGGATGAACGCGCCGACCACCACCCCCGTGCCACCCACGATCGCCGTCACACCGACTGCGACGCTGGATGTCTCGTCGCTGGATTCGCTGTTTGCCCAGGCACAATCGGCCTTCACCGCCGAGGACTGGAACACCACCATTCAAGCGGTGCTCACCCTCCGTTCGATTGACCCGCAGCACCGCCGAGCGGAGGCTAACCAGCTTCTGGCGGGCGCACTGCGCGCTCGCGGGCTGGAGAAGATCTGGGCGGGCCAGCACGAGCAGGGCATCTACGACCTGGCGCTGGCTGAACGCTTTGGGCCGCTGGACAGCCAGGCCACCGCCTGGCGTAGCAGCGCTTCCTTCTACCTGTTCGCCAACAGCTTCTTCGGCGTCGTCTGGCCGGAGGCCGCCCGCTACTTCTCTCAACTGTGCGCTGCCGGCGGCTGGGATTCCTGCTACAAGTTCTCGGTGGCGGCGATGGAGTACGGCAACGAATTGATGAAGGCCGATGATCCCTGCGCGGCCGTGGATCAGTTCGACGCCTCCTACGAGACGCGCGCCGACTCCAAGGTGGAAGACCTCGCCGACAATGCCCGGGAAGCCTGCCTGACGGCGACCGCCGTGCCCCCGACGCCGACGATCACCCTGACGCCGACCTTCGGCCTGCCCATCGAGACGCCCACTGAAACGCCGACGATTGGCGCACCGCCCACCACTGCCCCCGCTCCGCCGACCGAGACTCCCACCCCGACCGACACGCCGCCAACCCCGTAAGCATGCGCCCTGGCGCCGTTGTTGCCGCCTCGCACGGCTAGCTCTTCGGACGACCCTGAGCGTCCCTTGCTTGAGGTCGCCATCAGCCTCCTCGGCTGAGCCTTACCTACCGCAGGCGCCTGGCAGGCGAATTCTTCGTGGCGATCGATGGAGCTGTGGGGTTGAGGGCCGTAGACCGGTGGGGTGTTCCCGGCTGACCGAGGGGGGTACTCACGCCGAGGGACCCCCAGCCAGCGCGCCGCTGCGCGGCGGCTGAACTTGCGGGAGCGTGGGCGACCGCAGGCTAGAAGGCTTCCAGGGTGCCGCGCTTCTTCGCCTGCAGCTCGAACGCGCGGAAGAGGTAGTAGCCGAGCAAGGCGTAGATCGCGCCAATGACCAACTCGCCGGCGATCAGCGGTGTCACCGATCTCAGCGACGCCCCTTCGATCACCAGGCGCGCGGCGGCGATGCCGCGGGTGAGCGGCAGGACGAAGGATACCGCCTGCATCCAGGCCGGCAGCGTGGCAATCGGGATGTTGGCCCCGCTGAAGACCAGCAGCAGGAAGTAGACCGTGTTGTTGACGAACATCACGTTGAGGGTGATCAGGCTCAAACACCCCAGCAGCAGCCCAAGCCCGGCCGTGCTGATGGTACTGGCCAGCACGACCACCGCCAGCGCGAGCGGATCGGTCTGCGAGAGGTCGAGGCCAAGCAGCAGCACGCCCCAGCCGAAGGCCAGCACAACGCCCAGCATGCCGTCCAGGATGTGAAAGAAGGCGCGGCCGAGCACCATGGACATGCGGTTGGCCGGCGTGCCAAACAGGTACGGCAGTGTCCCCTCCCAGCGATCACCGCCGATGCTCATTGTCACGCCGAAGATCCCGCTCACGGCGGTGATCTGCATGGCATTGCCGATCACGTAGTAGGTCGGCTCCTGCGCGCCGGCGAACATCCCCAGCAAAGAGAAGAACAGCATCTGCCACAGGGGCATGAACACCTTGGAAGCCAGGTACGTTATCGGACGAAGCCAGCGGAACAGGGCGATGTAGGAGAGCAGCGCGCCTTCGAAGAACAGCCGGGTATTCCTGCGCAGGTCTCGCCAGACGCTGGGCCGTGAGGCGTGAGCCGGCGTATCCATATGCCTCCCTCCGCCGGGCTACTGCACGCCCAGCGTGGCGTCCTGGCGTGCCCGGCGCAAAGTCAGGCGGAACAACCTGCGGGCGATCAAGAAATACACCCCGGTCAGCACCAGCAGCATGCCCCAACTGGCGAGAATCTCGGTCGTGCCGCCCTGCAGGCTGGAGGTGATATGCAGTGCGCGCGCCGCCCAATAGGGGGCCAGCAGATAGCTGATCGGAGTCGTCCAGCCCGGCAGCAGGGCGATGGGAAACAGGAACCCGGCCAGAATGTACACCGGGAACTCCATGGCGTTCTGCCAACGCTGGACGTCGGGATTGAGCACGAAGGCGGGTGCGATCAACATCCCAAAAGCGACGAACGACAGCAGCATGAGCACGATGGAGACCAGGAAGAGGATCGGCTGGGACACGCTGAGCGGATAACCAAACAGCAGCGAGGCCAGCACGTAGGCCGCCACCATCGAGATCAGCGACTGGGTCACATTGGCGACCGTCTTGCCCAGGATGATCCAGGTCAGCGGCGTGGGGACACTGGTGAGCCACTCAAGTGTTCCGGTCCAGCGTTCGGCGGTGATGCCGTTGCCGCTGACGAACAGCAGCGTGCTCCACAGACCGGTCAGCCCGCTGCCGACCACGACGTAGATGGCATAGTTGTCGCCACGATCCTGCAGCATCCACAATGCGAGGACGGCAATCACCAGCGGCTGGACGAGCAG
>JBFYRF010000146.1:0-5704 GCA_041302385.1 Anaerolineales bacterium
TCGGGTTTGGCGAACTCCTTGGGCGCGGTGGACGGCTCAGTCATAGGCCCTGCGTGTCGCTTCATCGCTCAGGATCGACTGGATGCGCTCCTGCTCCGCCGGGAGCTTCCAGGTCCCAAGCTGCTGGTGGGTAAGGAAGTAGTTCTGCGGAACCGGGTGAGTTCCCAGGACGACCTCCAGCTCGTACTTGGCCGGGATGAAATCACAGAACGCATCGATGTGGGGGCAAGGAGGGTAGCCGACGACCAGGCCTGTAGCCAGGTGGATGACCTGGGCCCCATTCTTCTTCATCTCCGCCGGGGCGTATTCCACATTGCCGCCCGGGCACCCGCCGCAAGTGGCATAACCCACCAGTTCGACCTCTTCGCCCTCGTAGCGAGCGAAAGCGCCCTCCCGCAGGCGCAGCGATCTGAGGCATTTCCCGCCAGCGCAGTCCCGGTAGCGGTCACAGATGATGATCCCGATCTTCGTCATATCCCATGCTCCTGCCCAAGGGGGCGGATGCCCAGCGGTGGCTGTGACGATCCCGCCAGGCCCGTCGAAAGAGGAAGCCTGGTTCCTCGGCCTTCCTCGTCGAACTGCACCCGATACAGATCATCCAATCGGGCGATGCGATCGATGAAGAGCACGCCGTCCAAATGGTCGATCTCATGATGGGCCACGACGGCGTCGAATCCTTCGAAGATTCGATCGAAGGGCCTTCCTGTCTCCTCCAGACCGGTCACCCGCAGATGATGCGGGCGCTTCGTCTCGCCGAACAGACCCGGAAAACTCAGACAGCCGTCGAAATCCATGCGATCATCACGCGCTTCAAGGATGACCGGGTCGATCAGGGCAAGCGGTGGCGCGGCCGACCGCCCTGCCTCGTTCCTTGCCCCCAACCGCACGAGCACCACGCGGCGGTGGTCGTTCATCTGCGGCGCCGCCAAGCCAATGCCATCGGCATGCGCCCGCAGGGTGTCCTTGAGATCGACGATCAGCCGACGGACGCTCCGATCAAGCTTGCCGACCGGCTGGCTTGGCATGCGCAGCTCGGACTCACGCTCGGGATACAGCAGAATGTCGCGAACACCCACGGGCCGCTCCTTTCCCCGCCCCCGCCGCCCGGGACAGCGTTATCGACCTTACACCTGCCGCTGGCGCCTTTCGAGTTCTTCGATGATCGCCTCTGCCTCGGCTTGTGCCCCGGCGGTGGCAAGCGCGGTTCCAGTCATCCACGATGTCGAGATTGACGACTGCTCGTGCACGGCGCCAATCGGATGGATTCCCTTCTCGGCCAGTCTGCTCCGCAGATAGCGCTCCATCTCGTCGTCCCGGACCCGATTCAGCACGAACAGGACATCCTGGAGGGCGGCGCTGGTGAAAATCCGGTTGGCCCACGCAATCAGCTCCGGATCGTGCAGATGCTGCGTGGCAGGTAACACCCCCGCCCGTATCTGGTCGACCATGTGCCGCATGTGCTGAGCCATCTCGATGGAGGCAGTGGTCGGATCCACCACCACGATCACCCAATCCAGCCCGGTGATCGCACCCCGCGCCGAGTCCTCAAACCCCGCCTTGAAGTCCACCAGTGTGACCGGAGAGGTGCCACGCGACTGAATCCGCAGATCTCGGGCGATCTTGGACACCGGCCCATCGCATCCTGCGCCCGGGCCCTGATCACCGATCTTCCCCGCAGCCAGCAACGTGATCCCCTGCTGGTTCTGTGCTTGGTAGGCCGCCGGGAGTTCATCCAGCGTGATCTCGGCGCCGGGAAGCGGCGTGGGATCATCCACCGGGCAGGTCACGCGGCCGCCGCTGAACACCATGCCACCGAAGTGCTCGAGCAATGGAAGGGGAGCTTGCTCCAGCCCCAGCGCCTGCGGCAGGCCGATGTTCGTCGAGTCTGCATCCAGGACGCACACTTCGTACCCGCGCTGGCGCAGCCCGTTCGCCAGCAGCACGGCCAGCGTGCTCTTGCCGGCGCCTCCCTTTCCGAGCAGCCCAATCCGCACCCCGGCTAGAACTCGGTCATCTGTGTTCATCTCTCACTCCCCTCGTTCCGCCGATCCTCGCCCACGGCCGGCTGCCCGCTGCTCGACAGAGCAGCGGTGCACACCTCCGCCTCGCCGCTCGCTCAGTGAAGGCGCCGCAGGTAGTGATGCTGACCCTGATAGCTGAGCTCCACCAGGCGGCGCTCTTCGACGAGCCGGTCCACGACCTCCCAACCATCGCCATTCCGGCTGAGCAACTCCTTCACGGCATCCTCCCGCATCGGATGGACGCTGGTGATGCTGAGTAGGTCCTCAGCCGAGTGCCCCGAGGCGGAGAAGGCGGTCCCCTCGTAACCGATCAGCAACTCCACATGCTCGACCCGATGGTGGACAATGTGATACGCCTGATTGATCACCGACTCATCCGGCGCGGTGACCCATGGTTCAGCCGGCGGGCGTGTCGGGATGGCCAGATAGGCGATGGCAGGCTGAAGCTCTTCAAGGAACGCAGCCAGCGCCTCCAGCTGCATAGGACTGTCGTTCACGCCCGACACCAGCATGGTCTCGGTCACCAGTTCACCCGGGAAGCGCTGGCGAAGGGCCAACAGCCCGTGCAGCATCCGGTCAAGTTCCAGGCTGCGATGCGGCCGGTCGATCTTGTGCCACGCCGCCTCATCGACGGCGTCGACTTTGGTGGATACCCAGTCGGCCGACGCGAGGTCCTCCCGCACATCGTCGAGGTGGACCAGTGAGCTGTTGGTGATCACGGCGATCCGCTTCATCAGGGGGCGAAGCTGCCGGATCTCCGCACCCAGATGGATATCCAGCGTCGGCTCACCATCCGGAACGAAGGTGAGATAGTCGATCGCATCGCCTCGGGCTTCGACCTGGCGCGCCCTCGCCTCGACGGCAGCGACGATGGCGTCCGGCTCAAAGAACTTCCGCCGCTCGTCACTCATCTTGTCGGTGCGTCCGAGCTGGCAGTAGACACAGGAGTAGGTGCACACCTTGGGCGGGATGTTGTTGATCCCCAAGCTGCGCCCGAGCCTTCTCGAAGGGACCGGGCCAAACACCAGGCTTGCCTCTGCATCTGACATGATTCGATCGTCCTCTCGTCCATCGCCACCAGCCTGCTGGCAACTCAGACTGTGGCTCCGCTCGAGCTTGCGGCGGATCACCTTGCCGGTGCTTCTCCCTCGAGCGCCCTCAAGACCCGCCGAGGCGTTAATGGAAGTTCCCGCAACCAGACACCCGTTGCATCATGCACGGCACTGACCATGGCCGGAGCGACGCCGTCGATCGAGATCTCCGCCACCGACTTGGCGCCAAACGGGCCGCTAGGCTCATCCGTCTCGACGAAGATGACGTCCGCCGGCGGCATATCGCCGGCCTTCGGCACGGCGTAGCGGCCGAGCTGAGGGTTAAGCGGCTGGCCGACGTCGTTGTACAGCATCTCCTCCGTCAGGGCGAAGCCGAGCGCCTGCGCCATTCCGCCCTCCACTTGCCCGGCCGCCGTCATCGGGTTGATCACCCGCCCGCAGTCGACGACCATCAACAGTCTCTCGGGACGGATTTCACCGGTCTGCGTATCCACCACCACCTCGACAAACTGGGCGGCTGTCGGAGGCGGGCTGACCGGACTCACATGCGAAGCGGAGGCCTGGATGTGCCGCTGGTCTCGCTGGTGGAGGCTGCTCAGTGCGACCTCCGCCAGGGTGACCGATTGGCCATCGGGCGCCCGGACCGCCCCGCCCTCCAGCACCAGCTCCGATGCCCGGGCACCCTGGAGCATCCCGGCCGCGTACTCTCGAATCTGATCCCGCACCTCGAGGGCCGCCTTGCGCACCGCGCTGCCGCTGATGTAGGTCGTGCTGCTGGCGTAGGCGCCCTTGTCGAAGGGCGTGAAATCGGTGTCGGAAGAGTACACGAAGATGTCCTCGACCCGTACGCCGAGGACTTCGGCGGCCATCTGCGCCAGGATGGTGTCCGATCCCGTTCCCAGGTCGGTGGCGCCGATCAGCAGATGGAAGGATCCATCATCGTTCATGCGGAGGGTGGCCGAAGCCATGTCCAGGCCGGCGACGCCGCTGCCGTGCAGGACGACAGCCATCCCGATCCCCCGTCGAAGCCGGCCGGTCTGCCCGCGATGCGCCTGGCGTTTGGCGGAGAAGCGGGTGGCGTCCATCCCGATCGCCACGCACTCCTCCAGGGCGCTGCTCGAGAGCGTTTGCTCAATCCCCTCGCGTCCTTCACCCAGCGCCGCCGACAGGTGCATCTTCTCGCCCACCCGGATCCAGTTCGCCCGCTTGAACTCCACCCCGTCCCGGCCCAGCCGCTCAGCGACCTCCTCCATCAACACTTCCATGCCAAACTGACATTGCATGGCGCCGTAACCGCGAAAGGCGCCGGCCGGGGTGGTGTTGGTGTATACGACGTCGCAGATGAAGCGCGAATTCGGAGCGTTGTAAAGCGTCAGCCCCTTGAAACCGCCGACCATCTGGACCGTCAGCCCATGCGTTCCATAGGCCCCTGTGTCCCCAATCAGGTAGAGCTCAGCCCCCGTCACTTTGCCGTCCTTGACGCCGATCCGGTAGCGCAGGATCTGGGCGTGGCGGCAGCGGGAACTGATGAACTCCTGGGTGCGGGTGAATTCCATCCGGACCGGGCGGCCCGTGGCCAGGGTCAAGTGGGCGCACAGATCCTCGAGCAGCATCTCCTGCTTGTTCCCGAATCCGCCGCCAATGCGAGGCTTGACCACCCGGATCCGCTTGACGGGCAGTTCGATCAGCGGCGACAGCATGCGCCGGATGTGGAAGGGCACCTGGGTGCTGGTGCGAACGACCAGCCTGGCATCCTCGTCCCAATAGGTGATGCACACATGCGGTTCAAGGTGCACATGCTGCTGCTTGGGCGTGCGGTATTCCCCGGCAAACACCTGGTCTGCGGCGGCCAGTGCCGCCTCCACATCACCCACTTCGGCTTCGATATGATGGACCACGTTCCGCAGCGGGTCATAGATCCCGGCCGTGTCGGGCTCATCGTGGATTACCGGCGCGCCCTCGGCCATGGCCATTTCCGGATCCACCACTGCAGGCAAGACCTCATATTCCACTTCGATCAGCGCAAGCGCCTGCTCGGCCAGCGCCAGCGATTCGGCTGCTGCCACGGCCACGCGATCGCCCACATGCCGCACCTTGTCGTCGAGGCACACCTGGTCGTATGGCGGTGGCTGGGGGTAACTCTGTCCGCCGGAGGCGTGCTTGAGCCGAGGCAGGTCCTGGAAGGTCAGCACTGCGTGTACTCCGGGCAGCGCACGCGCCCTGGAGGCTTCGATTCGCTTGATGCGGGCATGGGCGTGAGGGCTGGTCAGCAGCGCACCATACAGCATGCCCTCCAGGCGGACGTCATCGGTGAAGACCGGCAGCCCGCGCACCAGCTTCTCCCCGTCCACTTTCGCCGCAGGCTGTCCGACAACCCGCGTCTTCTCCATTCCCGGTGGGGAGAACACGAGCGGGGGCAGCGCGCCATGCACAGCCTCCCCGCGACGATACGCTTCCGGCAGTTCGATCGGCGCTCCAGCCTCGGGAAGGACCTTGCGCACCGGGGCCAGCGGCCTGAGCACCTCGCCGCGCAAGGCGGCCGCAGCCCGAAGCACGGCCTCGACCGGTCGAACGTAGCCCGTACAGCGGCACAGCACCTTGCCCAGGGCCTCCCTGGCCTGCTGCTCGGTG
>JBFYRF010000200.1:0-11510 GCA_041302385.1 Anaerolineales bacterium
TCGTCGGCACGCTGGACATCGAGGCTGCCATCCAGCGCGGCGAGCGGCGCTTCGAGCCCGGCGTGCTGGCCTCAGCCAACCGCGGCCTGCTCTACATCGATGAGGTCAACCTGCTCGACGATCATGTCGTCGACTTACTGCTCGACTCAGCCGCGCTGGGCATGAACATCGTCGAGCGCGAGGGGATTTCCTTCGCCCATCCGGCACGCTACATCCTGGTCGGCACGATGAACCCCGAGGAGGGGGACCTGCGCCCTCAACTGCTTGACCGCTTCGCCCTGTCGGTCGACATCCGCGGGCTGACCGATCCGCGCGACCGGGTAGCGATCATGGAGCGCAACCTGGCCTTCGAGACCGACCCGGAGGGCTTCCGCAGCGCCTGGCTGGAATCGGAGAAGGCCATCACCCAGCAGATCGACGCTGCCCGCCACCTGGTGGACGGCGTGACCTACAGCCGGCGCGACCTGTTGTCGATTGCCGCCCTGACGTCTTCGCTGCACGTCGACGGCCACCGGGCAGACCTGGTGATCCTCAAGGCCGCCCGCGCCCAGGCCGCCCTCGACGGCCGGACGGCCATCTCCGAGCACGATATCCTGCTTGCCGCCGAATTGGCCCTCCCCCACCGCATGCGTCGCGGCCCCTTCCAACAGAGCGAACTGAACATCGATGACCTCGAGGCGCGCCTCGACCAGGCCCAGGCCCAGCTCAATCAGACTGGCGAAGAAGAACACACGGACGACGCCGGCCAGGATAAAAAAAAAGCCGGTCTACCCCGGAAGTAGATCCGAGGTCGGCTGAAGATCCGCCCGTACTGGGCCAGCCCGACCCCAGCCGTCAATCCCCTTTCGACACGACCCAGGCGCGCTGGTGGGACGGCGGCACGCCCATCGAAATCGGCTCCACCTTCGCCCCGCGCCGCCTCACCGGCGAACTCGACCGGATGACCCGCCGCACCGGCGGCCGCCGCACCCAGACCCGCACCGATCGCAAGCGCGGCCGCTATGTGCGCGCCCGCCAGGCGCTACCCAAGGAAACCGACATCGCCTTCGACGCGACCCTGAGGGCCGCCGCCCCGTATCAGGTCGAACGCGCTGACCAGCGCCGCCAAGTGGCCTTCGCCATCCAGCCGGCCGACCTGAAGGCCAAGGTGCGCGTGCGCAAGGCGGCGAACCTGATCCTGTTCGTGGTTGATGCCTCGTGGTCGATGGCCGTCGCCGAGCGCATGTCGGCCACCAAGGGCGCCATCCTGTCCCTGCTGACCGACGCCTACCAGCGGCGCGACCGGGTGGGACTGGTGGTCTTTCAGAAGGACCGCGCCCTCACCGTGCTGCCGCCCACCAACTCGGTGATGCTGGCCCAGCGCGCCCTGGCCGACATCCCCGTCGGCGGCAAGACGCCGCTCTCCGCCGGCCTGATGCTGGCCTTTGAAACCTTCCAGCAAGAGAAGATCTCTCATCCCGACGTGCTGCCCCTGATGATCCTGCTGACCGACGGGGCGGGCAATGTCTCCGTCGGCGGCCTGCCTCCGCAGGAAGAGGCCCACCAGGTGGCCGATCAGATCCGCCTCACTGGCATCCGGGCAGTGGTGATCAACATGGAGCACGCGGCCTTTGACCAGGGTCTGGCCCAGGCGCTTGGCGATCGGCTCGGCGGACCGTGTTACACGCTGCACGAACTCAAGGCCGAGCACCTGTACCGCGCCGTCCGGCAGGAGTTGAACGGACAGCCAGCCTGAAACCCCATCCTCCCCAACCGCTCCGACAGGCAGAGGGCCAATGCGCCGGAGGCGTGAGTCGACCTGGCCCTCGGCCCCCGCAGGTGTACATGGCCACCGACTCCGTCCCGGAAGATGTCGCCGGTTCACACCCATAGCACGCAGTTGAGTGCGACCACCTCGCACCACAGCTTGCCGACCAGCCAAGCAGAACCTCCATCTAGAACAAGAATGTTTTCAACGCCGTCCAGTGTCTGCATCCCACTCGATCAAGGTGGGCCCCAGGCTCAATCCGGCCAGAGCCAAGTCCTCTTGGGGCACGTCCGTGCGGCGCTCGGCGCGGGTCCGACCGTCAAAGCATGCGCGCAGGAGAGGTATGACGATCTCGCGGCCCACGAGCCTCCTGATTGGCAGATTACGTTCGCCCACGCCAGTCCTTGCCCATGCCGCCTAGGCTGCGGGCGAGACGGCCCTCCACCAGCGGGTTCACACGAAGGCTGCGCAGCTAGGCCAGGCGATTGTGGACCCGGAAGACAGGGCGAGCTTGCTCAGGACTCTGCAACGGTTCCCCGGCCCGCACGGCCCGGTCGCTTGACAGCCGGCTGACGCCCCGGGACGTTGCCGGGAAGTGAGGCTTCACCGGCGGTCAGCGTGGCGGGCAGGGACTTGCCTTGCGCTAAGCCGGCGCGAGAATGTCGTCAGCCTGAGGGGCAGGGCGGCAGGGCTTCGGGCCGAAACGCGGCCCGGCTCGGATGCCGGGCGTATCTGTCCGTCACCAGCGGCCGGCAGAGGAGTGGGAATCGATGGATTTCTTTGCCCTTGTAGAGGAGCGCAAGTCCGTCCGGGCGTTTCTAGACCGGCAGATCGAGCCGGAGAAGCTGCAGCGCCTTTTGCAGACTGTCAATCGTGCCCCATCGGCCGGCAACCTACAGGCCTACGAGATCACTCTTGTCACAGACCCGGATCACAGGCGATCGTTGGCGTCTGCGGCCTGGGACCAGGAGTTTCTGCTCGAGGCGCCGGTGGTGCTCGTCTTCTGCGCCCACCCTGCCCGCTCGTCGTCGAAGTACGAAGCACGTGGCGAGCACTTGTATTCGGTCCAGGACGCAACCATCGCCTGCACCTACGCCATGCTGGCCGCCACGGCGCTCGGGCTCGCCACCGTCTGGGTCGGGGCCTTCGAGGACGAGGGCGTCAGCGCCGCGCTCGACCTGCCCCAAGGCTGGCTGCCCGTGGCGATGCTGCCCGTAGGCTACGCCGCCCGACCCTCCCGCCAGACTCCGCGCCGCAACCTGGCCGATCTCGTGCACGAAGCCTGACAGCGCGCCCTGCCCGCGATCTCTACCCGCCACCGCGGACCGGTCGGCACGCTGGCCAGACCTGCAGCGATCCACTCCGACCTGCGCGCCGGAACGGAACCCGTCCGGCCACGGCGTCCGCAGTTCCGCTCCTCCCCCACTCCAAGAGGTCCGCTGCTTTCCAGCCGCAGTCCGAACCGGAGGGACGAACGCAGGGCGCGCACTGCGCGCTGGATGGAGGAGTGAGAGGTGCGTCCCACCCACCCGAGGGCAAGCGGTTAGCGCAGTTGTTTGCGGGCCAGACGCGCCAGGCGATGCTCGATCGACTCCCAGACCGCTTTGCGCCGCCAGTCATTCGGCCAATGGGTGAGGGCAAGCATGGCTTCCTGCGCCCAGCGGCTCGCCTGGCTGTAGTCTTGCGCCCGCCACTCGTAGTGTTTGGCCAGCTCGAGGCAGGGCTGCGGATCCCGCGGCGCCAGCGCGTGCCATGCGCGCCAGAACGAAAGCGCCTCCTCAAAACGGCGCTCCCGCCGCAACTCGAGGCTGAACTCGCGGAATGCGATCAGGCGGACTTGCGGGTCGCCCGAGGCGGCGGCGATCTGGAACGCGGCCGCAGCCGCCTCTCGCCTCCCGGCTGCCCGATGCCAGCCGGCGATGCCAAGTGCCTCGGCACCGGAAAGGCTCTCGGGATGAGCGGCGGTGAATCGACCGACGACTTCTCCCGCCAGGCGGACCAACGAGAGGATGTCCTGCGTGTTGTGGTACAGCACGCCTTCCATCGCCGTCGGGTCGCCGCTGCGCAGGTAATCGAGGTACAGCTCAGGGATCATGGCGCCGGGGACATCGGCCAGGGTGCGCTCCACGCCCAGCACGCTGCGCTCGAGCGTGCTCAGGCTGCAATCCGGCAGCGACCTGCGCCACAGGCGGCGCGCGGGGTGGAGCAAGTCGAGGTGTGGGCGGTCGGTCAGCCGGAACTCCCGACGGTGGGCAAGGCGAAAGCGAGTCTCCAGCAGTGGCAGATCGAAGGCGCCACCATTAAAGGTCACCAGGCCGAGGGCGCCGCCCAGATCCTCCCCGAGTGCCTGCAGCATTCCGGCTTCTTCCACCGGTGAGCGCAGGAAGAACTGCTTGAGCACAAAGTGGTCGGTCTGGATGCCGCCGATGCCGACCAGGAACACCAGCGTCCCGGCGCCGCCGGCCAGGCCGGTGGTCTCGGTATCGAGGAACAGCCAGCGGTCAACGGGCGCCTCGGCCAGCTGCGGCCGGCCGGCGACGCGAGCGGCGTCCGCCGGATCCAGGGACAGGATGTCGAGCAGCGGGCCATGCCCATGGCCAAGGTACAGCGGGAAGTGCTGTTCGATCACCCAGGCTGGACCGAGCGGAGTTTCCTGCAGCGTGCCGCTCGCCAGTCGGGTACCCGGAACGGTAGGCGGGTCGGCACGCGCCACGGCCGCCGTCTTCCGGCCGGTCACCCCGAGCCGATTCAGGCGACGCTGCAACTCACTCCGCGCGTGCGTCTCAGGCCGATCCGCCATGCTCTCCGTTCCGGCAAGCCGTTCTCAAGAGTCCCGGCCGATTGTGCAGACAACTGCCGGCCGTGTCGAAGAATGTCATCGGGGGGCAATGACCTTCAACCCTGTTGGCGTTGCCGGTCGCGGCGTATTATATCTTCCGGAGACGTGAGACGGGGCAACCCGCTGCTCATCGCTGTCTCCTCCTTTGGCGAAAGCCTCCGCTGGGTTACCCCCTCACCGCCCCAGCGGAGGCTGCTTTAACCAACCGGCGCGGCCCGGCGGCCGCGCACCCGATCCGACGAACACCCCGACGCTTACCCGACGACGGCCGGCAGCACCACCGTGAAGCAGCTTCCCCTGCCCAGGGCCGACTCGACCCACACCCGGCCATGGTGGTGATCGACGATCGACTTGACGATCGAAAGGCCCAGTCCGGTGCCGCTGGTGTCGGAGGAGACATTCCCGGCGCGGTAGAACTTGTCGAAAAGATAGGGCTGATCGGCGGGCGGGATCCCGCGCCCGGTGTCGTGGACCCGCAAGATCACCTGGTCCTGATCGGCATAGGCCTCCACCCGCACGCATCCCCCCTCGGGGGTGTATTTGATGGCATTCTCGATCAGGTTGCCGATCATCTGCCGCAGCCGGATCGGGTCACCCGGCAGGAGCGGCAGATCGTCGGGCAGCTCGGCCTCCAGCTTTAGCCCGCGCGTCTCCGCCGCGCCCCGCAGCCCATCGACGGCATAGTGGGCGAGCATCGCCAGCGGGAGGGGTTCCTTGGCCGAGTCCAATCCGGCCTCGATGCGCCCCAGGTCGAGCAGATCGCTGATCAGCGCCGTGATGTGCTCGACGCTCACCTGCACGCGACGGATGAATTCCGCCTGCTGCTCATTGACCGGTCCGGCGCGCCCGATCAGTTCGACATAGCCCAGGATCGCCGTCAGCGGGGAGCGCAGGTCGTGCGAGACCGTGGTGACGAACTCCGACTTGATGCGGTCGAGCTCCTTGAGGTGGGTGATCTCCTGCATCACGATCGCCTGGCCCACGCCGGGGATCGGCGTGCGCTGGGCGTTGAAGACCCGGCCGTCGGCGACCAAGATCTCGCTGCGGCGCGGCAGGTGGCCCGGCGCGCGCACCAACTCGAGCAGACCCGCATCCTCGAACGACTCGACCAGCGAGCGCCCGATCAGCACGCCGTCGACCCCGAAGGCCCGGCAGGCCGAGCCGTTCGCCATCAGCAGCCGGTTGTCGAGGTCGACCAGCAGCACGGCATCCTCGGTTTGCGTGAGCACGGTCTCCAGCTTACGCAGGTCAGCCTCGGTCTTCTGGTACAGGCGGGCGTTGTCGATGGCAATGGCGGCGTAGTCGGCGATGGCCGACATCACCGTTGTGTCCTCCTGCGTGAGCGCGCGCCCCGCCTTGCGGTTGTCGACGCCCAGCACACCGATCGTTCGGGCGCGCACTCGCAGCGGGACATAGAGCAGCGAATGCACCAGGTAGGAGGTCTTGATCTTCTGCGGCGAGCGCTCGTCGAGCAGCACCGGCTGGCCGCTGGCAATCACCTGGCCGGCCAGCGAATCCTGCACGCGCAGCCGGAAGGTGCTGGCGAACTCCTCATCGAAGTTCTTGGAGGAACGCATGTACAGCTCGCTGGAGTGCTCATCGAGCAGCAGCAGGCTGCCCTCCTCGGCGTCGGTCAGCTTGACGGCCGAATCCACCACCGTCTTGAGGATGGCATCCAGATCGAGCATGGCGGTGACCGCCCGCCCGATCTGCGCCAACCCCTCCAGCTCGGTCAGCCGTTGCTTGACGTTGTCGGCCGTTTCGTCGGAGCGCGCCTGAGCTTCGCACAGCGTCCGCCACTGCCGACTCTCTTGCAGCGCTCGCCCAACGGCCGCCAGCAGGTGCTCGGCCTCAAAGGGCTTCACCAGGTAGTCGCTGGCGCCGGCGCGCAGCGCTTCGATGGCCAGCGACTCTGAGCCTTCGGCCGTGATCAGGATCGCCGGGAAGTGCGGCCGTTCGGCGCGCACGCGGCGGATCAGTTCCAGTCCGGTCAGGTTGGGCATGTTCTGATCGGTGATCAGCAGGTCCGGCTGGAGTTGACGGGCCAGGGTAAGCGCCGACAGTCCATCCGTCACCGCCTGGATTTCGTAGCCAGCGGGTTTGAGGATGGTATCGGTCAGGAATGTAAGGATCTCGCGGCTGTCGTCCGCAAGCAGGATCAGCGGCGCGTCCATCATCGACTGTGCGACGACCATCCTAGCATAGCCAGGCGGCCGGCAGTATGGTACTTACGTTGTGCGACTCAGGGAGCAGCTGCGCCAGCGGCTTCGGCGGGGCCCTCGCCGTCGTGAGCGGTCGGCTGGGGCAGGTCGGAGAGTTCCTGAACGAGCTGATCCAACTGCTGTCCAAGCTGGGTGAGCTCGGCGCTCAAGGCTTCGGCACGGGCATCCGAGAGCAGCCGGCCCAGGTCGGCCTGCACATTGCGCACCTGTTGCGCCAGCCCATCGCGCCATTCCAGCGGGACGTGCGCACCGCCCTGCTCGACCATCCGTTGCAGGCGCTGCGCCCGGGTCTCCAGGGCCACGAATAGCCGGGCGTTGACCAGGGAGATCGAGGCGTAGTCGGCGACGGCTTCCAGCATGGCCTGATTGCGCTCGCTGAACGGCCGGTGCTCCTGGCGGGCAACGCAAATCACGCCGATCGCCTGATCGCGCACCTTGATCGGCACGACCAGCGCCGCCTTGCCCAGGCGCGAGAGCTTGAACTGGGCCAGTCCCTCCCCGTACACATTGAGCGCCTCGCCGGACAGCATCACCAGCGAGCTTACCCCGTCATCCCAGGGCTGATGGAGCTTGGCCGCCAGCGCGGGGGGCAGGTTGCGCTGCGCACGCAGAACAAGCTGGTCGCTGCGGTCTTCCTTGACCAACACCCAGCCCATGCCGGCCTCGGTCACGTACAGGCTGCTTTCGACCAGCTTGGAGAACAACTGGCCCTGGTGGGTGGTCGAGGTAACCGCTTTGCCGATGCCGTAGAGCGTGGTCAGCTCGCGCACCCGGCGCTCCAGCTCGCGGTTGCTCTCGGCCAGTTGCTCTGCCAGCTGGTGGCGTTCGTTGCGCAGGCGGACATCGCTCAGGGCGCGCTCGACTGCCGTGACCACTTCGGCTTCGCGCAGCGGCTTGACCAGATAATCCCTTGCCCCCAGCCGGAAGGCCTGGACCGCGTCGGCCTCCATGCCCTCCGAGGCCGTGACCAGCATGGGGACTTCCATGCCCTGGGAGCGCAGCGCCACCAGCAGGTCCTTCCCGCTCAGACCGGGCAGGGTGAGGCTGGCGATGATCAAGTCGGGGACAAAGTTCAGGGCGTGCTGGATGGCGCTGCCGCTGTCGTCCGCTGTGGCCACCGTGCAGCCGAGCGGCTGCAGCACCTGGCGGTCAAGCAGGTCTAACACATCCGGATCCTCGTCGACGACCAGGACGCGACCGCGGGTAGCGTTCAGTGCCATGCCGATACTATAGCATGGAAGACCTGGCGGGGCGCAATCCGCGCCGGCTCAGCCCACCGCTGCTGGCCGCACCGCGAGGCAGCCTGCGCCCAAGCTGGGATCTGGACGCCTGTGGCTCGCAAGCCGCGCCGAGCTTCGCCGCGCACTTCCCCAGGGGGGGTTGGGCCCAGGGCCGGTTAGAATCCCCTTAATCCTCGGGCCTCGGCTTGACTTGCTGTTTGCCGGGCCTTTAGAATGAAGTCAGGCGGTATATGGACTACAAGGACTACTACAAGCTCCTCGGCGTCGACCGGAACGCGAGCGAGAGCGACATCAAGCGCGCCTACCGCAAACTGGCCGTTCAGCTTCACCCGGACAAGAACCCCGGCGACTCGCAGGCTGAAGAGCGGTTCAAGGAAGTCAACGAGGCCTATGAGGTTCTGGGCGACCCCGCCAAGCGGGCGCGCTACGATCAGCTCGGCTCCTCGTACCGCGCCTGGGAGCGCATGGGCGGCGCGCCGGGAGGCTTCGACTGGTCGCAGTGGTCCGCCGGCCGCCCCGGCCGCGTGCATGTCGAGATGGGCGACCTGGGAGATCTATTTGGCTCAGCCGGGGGTTTCTCCGACTTCTTCAACGCCATCTTCGGCGGGACGATGGCCCAGGCCGGCTCCGCCCGCACTGCCACCCGCGGCCGCGATCTGGATCAGGGTGTGCGCCTGACGCTCACCGAGGCGTTCAAGGGAACCACCCGCACGCTCGATCGCAACGGCAAGCGCCTGGAGGTTAAGATCCCGGCCGGGGCTACCAGCGGCACCCGCATCCGCATCGCCGGTCAGGGTGAACGGTCGAGCGGGGCATCGGGAGATCTGTATCTGGTGGTCGAGGTCGACCCGTCTCCCTTCGAACGCAGGGACGACGATCTGTACATCGACGTCTCGACCGACCTGTACACCGCCGTGCTTGGCGGGCAGGTGCAAGTGCCCACGCCGACCGGGCCGGTGATGCTCACCGTCCCCGCCGGCAGCCAGCCCGGCCAGACCTTCCGCCTCAAGGGACGCGGGATGCCCAACCTGCGCACCCCGTCTCGGCACGGCGACCTGTTCGCGCGCCTCAAAGTCCTTCTTCCAACCCAGCTCTCGGACGAGGACCGAGCGCTGTTCGAAGAGCTATCCAACTCGCGCCGCAAGCCATGAACCCCGTGTTGGTACCGGCCGCGGCCACACTGAGGTAGGACTACGATGAGACATACTGCTTGGATCGTGATCGGCTCTGCCCTCTCACTGGCAATGCTCGCCTGCTCCTCCCAGATCCCGGGCGGGCTCGCCTTGCCCACTCTTCCCCAGGTGGACCAACTCCCGGTGGAGGTAGAGGCCATCCCGACCTGGGCCGCCAGCGCCGGGGAGATTCTCGAGCTGCCGGCACTCGAGGGCTTCGCCGCGCACTACGAAGCGCTCAGCCCGGGCGTGGTGGCCATCCTCACCTACAGCGAGCTCGGGGCGCCGCACGATGGGCAGATTCCCACCGGCCAGGGCACCGGTTTCGTGATCGACACCGAGGGACACATCCTCACCAACCATCATGTGATCGATGGCGCCAAGGAGATCGAGATCGATTTCCCGCAAGGGATTAAGGCCTGGGCCGAGCTGCTTGGCAAAGACCCGGATTCGGACCTGGCGGTGCTCAAGGTAGACCTGCCCGGATTGCAGCTGGTTCCGCTGCCGCTGGGCGATTCCGACAGCGTGCGCGTGGGCGACCCAGTGGCCGCCATCGGCAGCCCATTCGGCCTGGCCGGCACAATGACGGTGGGCATCGTCTCGGCGCTTGGGCGCACGCTGGACTCGGAGCGCCCGGCGCCGGGCGGCAGCGCTTTCTCGGCTGGTGACATCATCCAGACCGATGCCGCCATCAATCCCGGCAACTCCGGCGGACCGCTGCTCAACCAGCGCGGGCAGGTGATCGGGGTCAACCGAGCCATCCGCACGGAGAACTTCACGGTCAGCGGGGACGCGGCCAACTCCGGCGTGGGCTTCGCCATCCCGATCAACATCGTCAAACGCGTCGTGCCACTCCTGATTCAGGACGGCAGCTACCGCTATCCGTACCTGGGGATCTCCAGCCTGAGCAGCGACCGCTGGACGCTGCCCATCCTTGAACAGCTGGACCTGCCGCCGGATGCTTCCGGGGCCTATGTGACCTGCGTCACCCCAGGCGGGCCAGCGGAGAAGGCCGGGCTGCGCGGCGCCAGTAGCTGCGACAGTGAAGGCCTCGCTCCCGGAGGCGATCTGCTGGTCGCGATCGACGGACGGTCGATCGCTGACTTCAACGATCTGATCTCCTACCTGGTCCAGCACACTTCGGTCGGCCAGGAGGTGATTGTGACCGTGCTGCGCGACGGGAAGGAGGTTGACCTTCCGGTGACCATCGGCCCCCGGCCATAGCATCAGCCGGCGGTTAGCGCTGCGGCAGGACGCCTCCGGCAGTGCTGCGGGGTTCCGTCCCACCGCACTACGCAGCCGCCAGCTGCCGTCGGCCGCCGGGCCTTCGCCGATCCCCGCGTGATCCATCCCAGGAGGGCGTCATGCTGAACGAGCGCGACCTGCAGGAGTTGCTCGCCTATCGGCCACCCGAGCCCATGCTGAGCGTGTACCTGAACGTCGACCGGTCAGCCGGCTCCGCCGATGCCTACCGCCTTCAACTGCGACAGCTCCTCAAGGAGTTCACCGGAGACGCCGACCGCGATATCGAGCGCCTCCAGCGCTTCATCGAACACGAGTATGACTGGTCCGGACGCAGCCTGGCCATCTTCAGCTGCCAGGCGGCGGGGTTCTTCCGGGCCTTCGCCTTCTCCGTGCCGGTGCGCAGTCGCGCTCGCCGAGTCGACCGGCCCTACCTCAAGCCACTTGCCGACCTGTTGGCGGCGTACGGTGACCATGGTGTCGTCCTGATCGACAAGCAGGGGGCGCGCCTGTTCCATTTCCACCTCGGGGAGCTGCAGGAGCAGGAGGGGACGATGGGCGAGGCGGTGCGCCATACCAAGCGCGGCGGCGCCTCGACCTTTCCCGGCCGGCGCGGCGGGGTTGCCGGGCAGACCGGCCACGCCGAAGAACTGACCGAACGCAACCTCAAACAAGCGGCGAAGTTTGCTGCGGCATTCTTCGACGAGAAACATGTGCGGCGCATTGCCGTCGGCGGAACCGACGATGTCGTGACGCACTTTGCCGAATTGCTTCCCAAGCGCTGGCAGAGTCTGGTGTTCGCCACCTTCCCGATGGAGATGACCGCCAGCCACGACCAGGTTCTGGCCAAGGCGCTGACCGTCGGCGAGCAGACGCTGCACGCCCGCGAAGCCGAGCTCATCCAGACCGCCATCACCGCCGCCGCCAAGGGCCAGGAGGGTGTTGTGCGCCTGGACGAGACGCTGCATGCCGTGCACGACGGGCGGGTGCAGACGCTGCTTGTCAGCGAAGGATTCCGTGCTCCAGGCTACCGCTGCCGAGGCTGCG
>JBFYRF010000217.1:0-8554 GCA_041302385.1 Anaerolineales bacterium
CCGTCTCCTCGCGTTCGGAGCGGCGCGTCTGTTCGAGCTGCTTCTCGCGATCGCTGCGCCGCTCTTCGGCCAGGCCAAGCTGATGCGCCACTTCCTGGCGATGCTTGGCAAGCGCTTCGTCTGCCTTTCCGATCCGCACCGCCAGCGCCGCCAGCCGCGCAAGCTCGGCAGAGATCTCCTGCAGCTGACGGCCGTGGCTGGCCCCCATGCCTTCCAGCGCCTCCAGGCGCGTCGTCAGGCTGCGCAGTTGATCGGCATCTTTGCGCCGTTGGTCCTCCAGCCAGGCAAGCTTCTGCTCGAGCGTATCGGCCATCTTGAGACTCCCCTGGGAGGAGCGGATTATAGCCCGTCCGCCTCCACGACTAGGCGAAGAGCGCCTGCAGGCCGGAGATCACACCGATGATCAGCGGGTACGCCACCTGAGGGAATAGTCCGAGCAGGATCACGATGATCACACCGCCGATCCCCAGGGCGCGCGCCAGCGGCGTCAGCTCCGGCCGCTGCTCCCGGCCTGCTGCGCCGGCGAAGATCACCGACAACCACTGCAACCCGGCGACCACCCCCAGAACCACGCCGGCAGGTACCCACCACCAGGCTGCGCTGCCCTCGCCCAACAGATGCGCCGTCAGGCCCCACTTGCCCGGGAACCCCGCCGTCAGCGGAAACCCTGCGACTGAGAGCAGGCCTGCCAGACTGAGCACGGCCGGAATGGGCAACACAAACCCGGAGCCACGCAAGCCGTCAAGCTCGTCGGTGCCCATGCCGGCTGCCAGCAAAGTGGTGCCCAATCCCCACGCCCCCAACCCAACCACGCGCGCAGCGGACATGCCCATCGCCAACTGGTAGCCAATCGCCGTTCCGCTGCCGAGCGCCAACATTCCGATGCCCAGGTCGATCAACAGGACATACACGAACGCCCTTGCCAGGCGGACCTGGGCCAGTGCCCAGATTCCTCCCAGCAAGATCATCGAAACGCCCGCAGCGGTCATTGCCAGCCGAACGCTCGGATCGGCGCGCACCCAGGCAAACGAGTCGAGGACGCGCAGCGCCAAGAACAACCCCGACGCCTGCATCAGGGCCGCCACAGACGTCAGCGCGTAGGGATGGGCACGATCGGCGCCTGGCGGCAGCCAAAGGTGAAATGGCGGGACGAACAACAGCACGGCCAGCCCCAGAGCCAACACCGGGATCACGCTTCCAGCGCGCTCAGGGGACCCGGTAGTGACGCCCAGTCGATCGATCATCCATGCTGCCACGAGCGTCATCATCATCCCAAAGGTCGCGAACGCCAGCAACCGAAGCGCCGCACGCTCCGCATGCCGGTCGGGCGAAGCCAACACCAGCACGAATGCCGCCGCCGCCAGCATCACCAGCACCCCCGAGTACAAGAATGGCTGGACCATCAGAGAGGCAGCCAGCAATCCCACCGCCAGGATTCCCATCGGCAGGAAGTAGCGGCCAGGATCCGCCACTAGGCCTCCAAGGAACAGGTACCCCCCAATCACGAAGATGAACCCAACCCCCGAACGGATCCCGGGGGCAAGCTCCAACGACCGACCCAGGATCTCCAGGTTGGGGTCCAGCTTGAGCGCCAGGCCCCCCACCTGAAACGGTACATCCAGAGGCGCCAGCAGGCTGATGGCGCCCAGGGCCAGGGAGCCCAGCCCGGCGATAAGTGCCGCAGGAATCCGCCCGAGGCGCTCCACGCCGCTGACGACCGCAAGGCCCAGCGTCGCCAGCACCAGGATCAGCGGGGCGCTCACACCGAGCCATCCGTGCCAGTGGACGGCCGGACCACCAGCAGCAGGTAGCTCGCGATCAACGCCACAACCACATTGACCGATCCCAGCAAGGCCACAATCGCCAGCGCCGGCTCAAGAACGAAGTACAACGTCTCGAATCCGGCCAGCGCGGTCAGCAGTCCTATACAAACGCGCAAGGATCGTTCTGATAGACCCAGCTGGAGCGCTCCCAATCCAATCAACCCCAGCGCGGTCACAAGCAGCGGCGGCGAGACTGTCTGCCCAGGCAGATTGACGCCCTGTGCCAGGCCGACCACCGCCACCACGATGAAGCCGCACAGCACCACACGGAAGGCTCGCCCTTCCGGCAACCCGCCTGCCCCTGCAGACAACCACGGCCAGGAACTCGCAGAGGTTGACAGGAACACGATCGCAGTGGCTGCGACGCCGCTGGTCAGCAGCGCCAAGCTCACCCCGAACGGAACCCGCCCGATCAACAGCGCGCTGCACGCGACGAACGCCAGACACAACGAAGCCAACACCACCCTGCGGTCAGAGACCGTCAGCAGGCAAACCCCCGCCACACACGCCGCCGCGGCCAGGGCGAGTTCGATCGGCGCCGCGACCATCGTCATCGGACCACCCCTGTCAGCAGCGCCGCCGCCAGCGCCACCAAGGCGAGGACCCAGAGAAAGGCGCCCTCCCCCTCCAGGGCATAGCCCACCCCACCGGCGATCCCCAGAATCCCGCGGTAGAGGCGCCAGGCCCCCCGGGCAAGTGGCGAGGCGTCCAGCCATCCAACAATGCGCTCCGCCCGACGGATGCCTGCTTCCAGCCGCCGACGTCGGATCAGAACGACCACCGCCACAGTCACGAGCGATGTGCCGAGGCCGATCCCCATCGCCGGCGAGACCTCGACGCCCTGGCGCAATCCATAGCCGATCGCTGCCACCGGGAACAATGCCAGGCCGACGCCGAATAGCAGCCGGCTGTACCCTTCGGCGCGCTTCCAGGGCGTCTCGGCCAGCAGGCTCATGAATGCAACCCCGGCCGCGAACAGGCCCATGCTGAGTCCCACAATCCCGCTCAGGACCAGTCCGACACCTCCGGAGGGCAGATCCCTCAGCAAGGCGCCTGACGGCGTCAAGGGGAGCCCCAGGCAGGTTACGCCAAGCAGGGCAGGCCACAGTCGATGAAACGGCGTGTGCACTTGCGCCACCGATGCCATTCCCCCCGCAAGCAACATCAGCACAGCGACTGCGCTCACCGCAGGCTCGATATCGATAACGCTCCCGCCCGCGATCAGGGCCAACCCACCAGCGCAAGCCACGAGGTGCGCCCGCGCCTCCAAGGCAGCCGGGGAGAAGGCCCACACCAGACCGGCAGTCAGCGCGGCAATGCCACCGACGAGGATCAGCCATCCCCGCAGCGATCCCCCGGCTGCATCCGGCCACTGCACCCCAAGCTGGATCATCAAGATCGCAGGAGGCATGAGCCGCATGAGCGCGCCGATGCCCCGCCGGGCTGCCGCCTGTGGCGAGAGCCCTAACGGCAGCGGGATCAGTCCAATACGCAGCACCACCCCGAGCGCGAGCATGAGCTCAAGAGCCATCGCTTCGCGCCCCGTCAACTGCCCGCCGCCCCGTCCAAGGGTGGCAACCAGGCCAGCGGTCAGCAGCAGCAGCACCCCGAGCGATTCCACACCTAGCTTCAGGATCGCCTGCTGACCGCCGCGCGCTGCGTCTGTGCGGCGAAGGACATAGACAAAGGCAATGATGTCGAGCAAGATCAGCAGCAATGAAAGCGTCAGCAGATTGCCCGCCATCATCGCCAGCAAGCTCAAGCTGGCATAGACGAGGAAGATCGCCCAGTCTGCCGCGCGCTCGCCGCCATCACGGGCGGGAGCCGTAAGGACCAGCGCGATCAGCACTGTCATCGCCCCATACAGAACATCCCACTGCGTCCTACCCAACCCGAGCACCAACTCGGCTGAGAACAAGGCCTCCGGACGCCACACAGAGACCTCCAGCAGCCCGGCTTGCCAATTGCTGCTCAGGAGGAGGGAGAGCCAAGCCAGGAACGCGCTCGCCAGCGTGATTGACCAAAGGTAGAAGCCGGAGGTCCTGCGGAACAACCCGATCAGCGCCGCGCCGGCCAGGAGCAGAAGCACAGGTAGGACGAGGATCAAGGGGCACCCTCTGCGGCAGGCCGTCGGACCTCGGCCAGCATCGCTAGGATATCATGGGGTGCCCCCATCCTCCCCGTGACGAGCGAGTTAGCCCATCCCTCCGGCCAGCGAGAACCGCCCTTTCTCTCGCGCCCCCAGGGCAAGGGCAGGCCTTCCACACATACACGCATGCTATAATCCCGCCGATTCAGGGGCCGCAGCCATGGCAACGCGTCCGCGGCAGCGCTTACGCCTCGGTCCCCATGCCAGTGCCCCTCGGCCCGTAGCCTGCGCAGCGAGGGCACCCAGGACGGCGTGGGCCGGCCCACGCCGTCCATCGCGTCCTGCCCGCCGGAGACAGACATGGCAGTTATCCCAGCCGTCAAGGGAACCCGCGATTTCTATCCGGAAGACATGGCCCTCCGGACCTGGCTGTATGCCACAATTCGCCGCGTCTCGGAATCCTTCGGCTACCAGGAATACGATGCGCCGTTCCTCGAGCGGCTTGAGTTGTACGCTGCCAAATCCGGTGAGGAACTTGTCAAGGAGCAGACATTCGTCTTCCCTGACCGGAGTGGCGACTTCATCGCACTGCGGCCCGAGTTGACCCTGGGATTGGCGCGCATGGTCGCCGGCAAATCCAAGTCGCTCACACCCCCATTGCGCTGGTGGTCGTTCGGCCCGTTCTGGCGTTACGAGCGGCCCCAGAAGGGTCGCACCCGGGAGTTCTTCCAGTGGAACGTTGATTTGATGGGGCCGCAATCCCCTGAGGCAGATGCCGAAGTGGCGGCCGTCAGTGCGACGTTCCTCCGTCAGGTCGGGCTCGGCCCCGAGGCCGTCCGCATCCTGGTGAACGACCGTCGTCTCGCCGAGGCTGGCCTGGATGCAATGGGCATCCCAAGTGCCCAACGCTCCACCGTCTTCCGGCTGATCGACCGACGCGAGAAGCTGCCCCCTGGTGCCTGGGAGGCGCAGGCACATGAGGTCGGGCTGGAGGCTGCGCAGTTCTCCGGTCTGCAGCGCCTGCTGGCCGATACCCAGGCGTGGAAACGCTCACCTGAACTCGTGACGTTCTTCGATGCTGTCGAGACCCTGGGCGTGGCAGACTATTTCGCCTACGACCCGGCGATCATCCGCGGACTCGACTACTACACCGGCATCGTGTTCGAGGCGCGCGATGCGGCCGGGGAGCACAGGGCGGTCCTGGGCGGAGGGCGCTACGACAACCTGGTGGGCGAGGTCGGCGGAGATCCGATCGGCGGCACAGGATTTGCCATGGGGGACGTGGTGATCGGGCTCGTGCTGGCCGGTCACCGGGCCCTTCCGGAGCTTCGCCCCAGCCCATCCCAGGTGCTCGTCGCCACTTTCGATGCCGCCACCCGTTCAGAGGCCATGCGCCTGGCGGCCGATCTGCGGGCAGCCGAGATCAACGCCGAGTGGTATCCCGAAGCCGACAAGCTGCAGCGCCAGTACAAGTACGCCGACCGGAGGCGAATCCGCTTCGTTGCCCTGGTTGGACCGGACGAGGTTGCAGCAGGAACGGTCAGCATCAAAGACCTGACCCGCGGCACGCAGGCCGCGCCGCGCCGCCAGGATGCTGCCGCGTATCTGCGCGCGGCGATTGAAGGCCGCAGCGCGGCGTGATAGAATCCGGACCGAATCGCGGTGGCTGCAGCTCAATGCCAGAGCACTGGACTGTGGAGAAAGTGCTTCGCCGCACGAAAAGCGGCCCCCGATGGGTAGCATGAAGGCGCTTGGTGGCTGTAGCTCAATGGCAGAGCATCGCACTGTGGATGCGAGGGTTGCGGGTTCGAGCCCCGTCAGCCACCCCACCTGCCCCACAACGCCCTCCCGGGCGTTGTCTGCTTTCCCCTGCGCACGGGATGCAGGCACCCCGCCGTCCATCGTGACGCTTGCGAAGGATGCCGGCGCGATCGGCCGACCCACATGATTGGTTCCGCGCGGGCCGTCGCCGGCCCAAACATCGCCCTGATCAAATACTGGGGCAACCGTGGCGATCCTGCGCTGCGGCTTGCCGCCAACGGCTCGATCTCGATCACCTTGGATAGCCTGTGGACGGAGGTCCAGGTCACGTTCGACGAGAGCCTGCGGGCAGACTCGCTGCGCGTCAACGACCAGGCAGCGGACGCGGCTCGCCTCGCACGCACCCACGGCTTCCTGCAGACGATCCGCCGCTTCGCCAGCCTCGAGTGCTATGCATCCGTCGAGAGCCGTACCAACTTCCCGATCGGCGCGGGGATTGCCTCATCCGCGGCGGCCTTCGCCGCAATGGCCATGGCGGCCGGCCACGCCGCCGGGCTGCAGTTGGAATTGTCCGAACTCTCTCGCCTGGCGCGACTGGGGTCCGGTTCAGCCTGCCGATCCATCTTCGGCGGGTACGTCGAGTGGATTGCAGGTGCGTCTGACCAGACGTCGCAGGCCGAGCCCCTGTTCCCTCCGAACCACTGGGAACTGGTTGACCTGATTGTGTTGATCGATGAAGTCCATAAGCCTGTGGGCTCGACCGAGGGGCACGCGCTTGCCTCGACCAGCCCGCTCCAACCCGCCAGGCTGGCCGATGCCTCGCGTCGGCTGGATGCCTGCCGCCGCGCGATCCGCCAGCGCGACTTCGCCGCCCTGGCCCAGGTTGTTGAGCTCGACAGCAACATGATGCACGCGGTGATGCTTACCTCCACTCCGCCGCTCATCTACTGGCAGCCTGCCACGCTTTCTGTCATCGACCGGGTGGTCCGTCTTCGGCAGGACGGCGCGGCAGTGTGCTATACCATCGATGCCGGTCCCACCGTGCACTGCCTGTGCGCCCCCCAGGACGCTGACGGCGTGGCCACCGCGCTGGCACAGCTCAAGGGCGTCCAGCGCGTGCTGCGCGCATCTCCCGGAGTGGGCGCTCGTTTGGTCGACGGCGCAGCCTGAGATCGCCACCCCTCGCAGGGCGTGCCATCGGGCGAAAAGGGACGCTTTCGGGTGATATAATCCGGCCGCGATCCGAGATACGCTGACCCCATGCCGGACTTTCTGCTGTTCGCTCTCATCCTTGGAGTACTGATCCTGGGCCACGAACTGGGCCACTTCGTCGCCGCGCGCGCCGGCGGAGTCCGCATTGATGAATTCGGCATCGGCTTCCCACCCCGCCTGGCAACCCTGTTCCGCGCCGGCGGCACACGCTTCACGATCAACGCCATTCCTCTTGGCGGGTTTGTCCGCCCGGCCGGAGAAGACAACCCGGAAATCCCTGGCGGCCTCGCCGCGGCGGGCAAGGGGACCCGCGCAGCGGTGCTGATCGCCGGTCCGCTGGCCAATGTCCTCATTGCCTTCCTTGCCTTTACTGCGGCCTACCGCTTCGCTGCGCCTGATTTTGCGCGCACCTCGATCTCCAGCGTCGCCGAGAACTCCCCTGCCCAGGCTGCCGGCTTGCTGCCGGGCGACGTCATCATCGAGTTCCAGAACCAGCCTGTGACCTCGCTCGACACCCTGCAGGCTGCCATCGCGGCATCACTCGGCAAGGCGGCAGTCATCACCATCGAGCGGGGCGGCAACCAACTCCGGTACGAACTGACCCCTCGCCTCAATCCGCCGGAGGGTCAGGGCGCGATCGGGATCATCACCGGGAACCCGCTCCGAACTGTCCCGTGGCTGGAGGCGGCTCGCCTGGGCGCGGAATCGGTCCGGCTCCAGTTCCGGGAGATCGTCTACCTCCCCGGCCGCCTGATCCAGGGTCAAGTGGCGCCGGAGGAAGCTCGCGTTACCGGCCTTAAGGGCATGCACGATATGCTGTCCTGGGCACGCGACATTGACCGCAACGCCCAGCGCCCCTTCCTGACGCTGACCCTGGTTGGCGTAATCAGCACCGGCCTGGCGCTAGCCAATCTGCTGCCCATCCCCGCCCTCGACGGCGGGCGATTGATGTTCGTCGCCTTCGAGGCGATCTTCGGCCGGCGCATCTCGCCGCGCTACGAGGGCCTGGCACATGCCATCGGCTTTGCCCTGCTGTTGGCCCTGATGCTCTACGTCAACATCCAGGACTTCGTCAACCCGATCGCACTGCCACGCTAGGGCACTCCGATGAGCCCGCTCTCCCACCGACTCCTTACCGCGCTCAGTCAGGGCGCAGAGCCGCTTTCGGCCGACCAGCTTGCGCTGCTCTCCGACCTCAGCCGCGAGGACCGCCGCGCCTTTCTCGCCGTCTGGCCAGAGATGCCCCGCGACCGCCGGCTGCTGCTGCTCGAGCAGCTGGGCCCCCTGGCCGATGAACGCTTCGAGCTGAACTTCGACGCCGTCGACCTGGCTGCGCTCGCCGACCCGGACCCCGCGGTCCGCAGCGCCGCCATCCGCAACCTTTGGGAGAACGAAGATCCCGCGCTGGCCAGGAAGCTGCTGCGGATTCTGACCAGCGATCCGGAGCCTGAGCCCGTGCGAGCTGCAGCAGCCGCGCTGGGTCATTTCGTGCTGATCGGCGAGCTGGCGCGGCTTGAGGCTGCCTTGCTGGACCGGATCGTCGCCGGGCTGCTCTCGCTCAGCTCGAGCAGCCCTGATGAGACCACCCGGCGCAAGTGCGTCGAGTCCATCGGCTACTCCTCCCAGCCCGAGGCCGCCCTCGTGATCCAGCGCGCATTCGATGCCGGGA
>JBFYRF010000292.1:0-4973 GCA_041302385.1 Anaerolineales bacterium
CGTTGTCGGAACTCTCCCAATCTCATGTTCGGAACCGGCAGACCAGGGAATCGTAGGCCCGCTGGCTGAGGTGCTCGTTGAAGAGAAGAGCTAACGCCTCGTCGAATCCACGGCAGACAACGATGCTCCCCGGCCTCTTCTGGCGCATGCCGGTACTCGACAGGTAGGCTTCGACATCCCTCTGCAGGTTGCCGTAGCCGGGGATGCAACGGGTGGGGTGCGCGCCGCCTTTCGCTGACGGCAAGAGGGACCGACTTCAACTCGGGGTAAGCGGGGCGCGCCCTCAGTCGGCCTAGGCAGGGGGCGCAGCCTCGGTAAACTGCTCGGCGCGTGCCAGGGCAATCGAAGCGAGGAGTGCCACGAGCTGCAGCAAGTCCAGGTCCTGCGACGAGAATTCGCGATCGGCCCCCTTGTTGATGGCCTCCAGCACACCCAGCACGCGTGCCCCATCCTGGAGCGGCACACAGGCCAGCGAGTGTGTGTGGAATCCAAAGGTCTCATCCACCGCCGAGTAGAAGCGCGGATCGAGGTGGACATCTCGAACGATCGCCGGCTGACGGTTGACGGCCACCCAGCCGGCGATGCCTTTGCCGGACGGGATGTGGAACCCGGTCAGTTCGGCGCGCGCCTGGCCGAGAACGACGGCGAACACCAGATCGCCGGTCTGGTCATCGCGCAGCAACAGCGAGCCGTCGCTGGCGCCGACGACCATCAGCGCCGAGGTCAGGAGCTCGTTCAGCAGCGACAGCACGTCCAGCTCGGGGCTGAGCTTCTCGAGAATCGCCTGCAGCGAGCACAGGGCGCGCACCGACGACTGCGCCACGATCAGCTCGCCCTTGAGGGCGCGATTCTCGTCGCGCAGGCGGGTGATCTCCGCCTGCAGGAAACGGAAGGTGTCGGATGTGTCCATGGCCCCTCGCTGGGGGCGCATGATAGCATGCCCCCCTTCGGGGGACAACCGAGTCGGGAATCGGAACGCCCCGCGGAGGCGGGGCGCCGGTTTGGCGGTTTGGGAGAGCTGTGGCTAGAGGGGCACGACGTTCGAGGCCTGCTCGCCCTTGGGGCCGGCTTCGACGTTGAACTCCACCGACTGCCCGGCCTCGAGCTTGCGAAAGCCCTCCATCTGAAGCGAGGAGAAATGGACGAAGACGTCGTCGCCACCATCCCAGCCAATGAAGCCGTAGCCCTTGGCGGCGTTGAACCATTTCACCGTGCCGCGCAACCGTTCCGACATTGACCGCCTCCTGCAGGCTGACTGGGGCGCAGTCCGCTGGCTCCACAAGACAACGCCGCCGGGCACGATGCCGAGCGGCAGGCAGAGCGATGGGTCAGGCTGCGTCGCGCACGAGGCGCATGGTATCATGCCGATGGGGCGTGGTCAATGCGCGCCACGCCCACTCCCAAGTCCGAGAGCGAAAGGTCCGCATGAACGTGTATTTCTCCTGCTCCCTGACCGGAGGACGCGACCACGAGGCGGCCTACGGACGCATTGTCGATCACTTACTGGCACAAGGGCATGCGGTGCCAACGGCGCATCTGGCACGACCGGAGGTGATGCAGCTAGAACGGGTGGTCGTCCCGGCCGAGGTGTATCAGCGGGATATCGCCTGGATCGACGGCTGCCAGGCGCTGGTGGCCGAGGTCAGCACACCCTCACATGGGGTGGGCTATGAGGTGGCCTACGCCCTGGGGCAAGGCAAGCCAGTGTTGTGCTGCTATCGGGAGGGGGAGCGGGTGTCGAAGATGATTACCGGCAACGACTCGCCCGGCCTGACCGTTTCCAGCTACCAGGACATCGGCGAAGCTCTGCGCCAGGTGGATGCCTTCCTGGCCTCGTGCGACGGAGGGTGAGCGTGGCGACAACTGCCGCGCCGGAATCGGCGTTGGTCCTGCGGCCGGTCACGCCGGAGCGGTGGCGGGATATCGAGGCGCTCTTCGGGCCGCGTGGGGCATGCGCCGGCTGCTGGTGCATGTGGTGGCGCTTGGGTCGATCGCAGTTCGAGGCGCACAAGGGGGAGAGCAATCGCCGCGCCTTTCGGCGGCTGGTTCGCGGCGGCGCCGTACCTGGGGTGTTGGCCTATTGGGACGAGGAGCCGGCCGGTTGGTGCTGCATCGGCCCGCGCACGGAATTCCCTGCGCTCGACCGCTCGCGTGTGCTGGCGCGGATCGATGATCAAGCGGTGTGGTCGATCGTGTGCTTCTTCATCGCCCGCCGCCACCGCCATCAGCGTCTGTCGATGTGGCTGGCGCAGGCCGCCGTCGACTACGCCCGCGCCAGCGGCGCGGCGATCGTCGAGGCCTACCCGATCGACACCTGCTCGCCGGCCTACCCTGATGCCTACGCCTACACCGGTCTGCTGTCGACCTTCACCCGGATCGGGTTCTCCGAGGTTGGGCGCCGGTCGCCATCCCGGCCGATTGTGCGCTATCGGATCCAACCGCGCGCAGGAGAGAAAGGAGCGAAGCATGGATAGTTCGCAGCCGGCGCTGCTACAGCAGCTGCATTGGTATGGGCATGACGCGTTCCGCCTTGACCGGCCGCTGGTGATCTATATCGATCCCTGGCGCCTGCCGCCCGGGGCGCCGCCGGCCGACCTGATCCTGGTGACGCACGATCATCACGACCATTGCTCCCCTGAGGACATCGCCGCCATACGCCGGCCGGCGACGCGACTGGTGGCCAATGCCTCGGCGGCTGCCAAGCTCTCGCCGCCCGTGAGCGTTGTGCGCCCCGGAGACAGTCTGAGCGTGGGTGAGGTCAGGATCGAGGTCGTTCCAGCCTACAACCTCGACAAGGCCTTTCATCCGAAGGAGGCCGGGCATGTCGGCTATGTGCTTGAACTGCTCGGCGAACGCCTGTACTTTGCCGGCGACACTGACGTCATCCCGGAGATGAGCGACATTCGCTGTGACATTGCGCTGCTGCCGGTGAGCGGCGTGTACGTGATGACAGCGGAGGAGGCGGTGGAGGCGGCGAGGCGAATCCGGCCGCGGGTCGCCGTGCCGATGCACTACGGTGCCGGCGTCGCCGGGGGCCCGGAGGACGCCGAGGCCTTCGCCCGTGCAGCGCCCGTTCCGGTCGTGGTGCTGACGTCCGAAGGCGCCTGACCCGGAACGCCGGCAAGCCCGGCCGATGCTCGTCAGAAGTGGCGCCCGCCGGAGGCCGGCGCGGGGTTTGGGCTGCCAGCCAGGCGGCCCCCCGGCCGGGCGCGCCGACGGTAACATCCGGTGACACAGCCCGCCACCAAAAACCCCTCGGCCGTGTGGCAGCGAGGGGTGTGGAGCAGGGCGAGTAGGCCAGGGCATCTGGGCGACTGATGCCCGCCGGGCCGGGGGGATGGGTCAGACGGCTTCGATGCGCTCGATCTCCGGAAAAAATTGGCGGACCGTCCCCTCAACCCAGCCGTGCAGCGTCGTTTCGGACAGGCTGCAGGTCGAGCAGGCGCCGCCGAGTTCGACCCGCAGCACCTTCCCGTCGAAATCGACCAGCCGCACCCAGCCCCCGTGGTAGTGCTCGATGTACGAGCTGATGACCTCCAGCAGGGCGGTCAGGCGCTGTTCGGTGGGGATTTCGTCGGCGTGGATATGCGGGCGGATGTCGCTCATGCAAACCTCCTGCCTGTGCCTAGCCGTGAGGGCGCATGCTCAGGCGGAGCAGATCAACCACCTGAGTGTGCGTGCTGTCCAGTCGATCGGCGATCACCTGCGCCAGGCGCTCGAGGATCGTCACCCCGGTTTCCGGATGGAGTTCGCACAGCTTGCGCAACGACTCGCCGCGCAGGCTGAAGGTCTGGCAATCCTCCAGGCTGACCGCCGAAGAAGTGTAGGTGCGGCGGCCCAGCGCTGAGGACCAGCCGAACACCCCCCCCGGATCAATCTCTGCCACGGAGAGCACGTCGCCATCGTGCGGCTTGAAGAGGATGTTGACCCGGCCGGACAGCAGCACGTGAAGCCGTTCTGCCAGATCGCCCTGAGCGAATAGTGTCCCGCCGTTGGCGTACAGGCGGACCTCTCCCAGCCGGGCAACATGCTCGATCTGCTCCAGGGTCATCCCGGTGAACAGGGGGAGGGAGGCCAACGCCTCGGCGGTCAACTGCTGCATCGGTGATTGCCTTCTAGTCTATCGGCGCAAGCGTAGCGCACGAAGTGCCTTCCGTCCCATGCGGGCCGCCATCCTGCACCCACCGCCCTGGCGCAGGAAGGGGTATGGCGCCAGGACCAACGGGCGGCTTGACGAGGGATTCCAGGGTGGTATACTCCCGGCCGCTGGCGGACATCTGGGTGCCCCCCTCACCTAGATGTCTGCTGGCGCTTTAAGCCCCAGATGGAGGAATTCGGCCACCGGCCGGTGTTGTGAGCGCTTGATCTCCTCTGCTTGGACGGCTTCCTGCCATCTCCTCAGCCCATTCTCGCCGACGGGCAGGGTCCGTCGCCTGCGCCCCTCCTCGTCGCCCGCGCACGCTACGGGCGGCGAATCATTCAGGTCGAGGGCTGGGATCGCGGCATGTGGTCCGGCTACCCCCCTCATCCGGAGCAGGCAGTGCATCCGAGTGGACAGCCGAATTCTGCTCCGGGGGAGCTGCCGCGGCGCGAAGGGCGGACCGCTCGACGGAGCCGGGACTTTGTCCTCTACCCATGCGGGTTGCTCGGTTCTGCCTGGGAGTGCGAACGGTGGAGACGGCTTGTGGTGAAGGACTCGGTCAACCGTCCCTTGCGGGCGTGTAGGGAGATGCAGCTCCTCGGACTCGCTGTTCTGCCGGGGGAGTGGGAACGGGCGAAGGGGGTGCATGCCCCCACGCTCCAAAGCGGCGGTCGGGGTCGATGGGAATCCCTGGGCGCGAACCGCGGCGCAAGTGCCGGGTCGCTCAACGGAGCCGAGGCAAGGCATGCGCTGTCGGGGCGGGTTGGATCGGGTATCGGAGAACGAGCGGCGGCCGCCGGCTACACTCATGGACTCGATCAACCGCCGCTTG
>JBFYRF010000304.1:0-19114 GCA_041302385.1 Anaerolineales bacterium
GCGGGTCCTCGGCGATCTGGGTCCCGGTCACCACAATCCAATCGACCACCGGGACTCCCTGCGAGCGCATCACATCCTTGAAGATCCCCTTGTCCATCCCCGCCGAGGAGGCCAGCACGCCACAGCTGACGTAGGGAATCTCCATCAGCTCCAGCAATCCCTGGAGCGTACCGTCCTCGCCGAAGGTCCCGTGGATCAGTGGGAACACCAGGTCGACCTGCTGCCAGGTGTGAAGCGGCTTGCCTGGCTCCCAGCCATACAGCGTCCAGTTGCCCGGCTCGGGGATGAAAGTGACCGGGGCCAATCCGGCCAGCTCCCGCCGCTCGAACCTCCCCAGGATGTCGTCGCCGGCGAGCCAGCGTCCATCGTGGGTGACGCCAACCGGTATCACCTCATGCTTCTGCGGGTCGAGCTGGGAGAGCACGGAGCGCGCCGAGCGCAGGGAGACTTCATGCTCCCCGGAGCGTCCGCCAAACAGGACCAGCATGCGCAGTTTCTTGGCTGTCATTCGCTGCCTCCGGTTCCCTCAGGCCCGATCCATTCACCCAGGCGCTCGATCTCAAGCTCTAATTGGACGCCGAACTTCTGCGTCACTTCCCTGCGGGCCAATTGGATCAGCGCCCACACATCCGTGGCCGTCGCTTCGCCCCGGTTGATGACGAAGTTGGCGTGAACCGGGCTGATTTGCGCCCCTCCCCGCCGCACCCCTTTCAGCCCCGCCGCCTCGATCAGCCGGCCCGCGTGATCGCCCGGCGGGTTCTTGAACATCGACCCCCAGCTTGGGCCGGAAGCCTGCGTTCGCTGCCGCTGCTCGAGATACGCGGCCAGCCGGGCGCGGCATGCCCGGCGGTCATCGGGCTGCAAGCGGAACGTGGCAGAGAGCACAATCGCCTGGCCGGGGTGATCCTTCAGCCAGGAGCCGCGATAGCGATAGGCCAGGCGCTCCGCCGGCCAGGTCTCAGCGCTGAGCGCCGGTTGCAAGATCTCGGCCGCCTCCAGGCACCCAGCCACGTCCCCGCCAAAGGCGCCTGCATTGCCCACTACCGCCCCGCCGATCGTCCCGGGAATCGTGGCGGCCCATTCCATGCCAGCCAGTCCCCGCTCAACCGCACGCCGGGCAACGCTGCCCAGGCCGGCGCCCGACTCGGCCCACACGGCCGGGCCGGAAGGCCTGTCCTGGAACTGAACCTCGGCCGCCTTATTCAAGACCACCACCTCACGCATCCCGGCATCAGCAATCAGCACGTTCGACCCGCCGCCGAGCACCCGGAAGGGGATCTCCCGCGCCCACAGCCAGCTGGCAGCCGCGCCCAGATGGTCGCCCGAGCGGATCGTCAGCAGCAGGTCGGCCGCCCCCCCCACCCGGGCGGAAGTGAAGCGCGCCAGCGAAACCTGGCGATCGACCCGGCCGAAGTCCTCGGCCTGCAGCGCACGGGCGACTGTCTCGACGTCCCATACGGGCATTACAGCCTGCGCACTCTCTCGATCAACTTCGACAGCACCTGCCGATCCGGCGGGCCCTCCATTTCGAGGGCCGCAGCAGTAGCCGGCTCAGCAACCGATGCTCGCTTGGCCGCCAGGCGCAGCTTCAGCTCCATGCGCCGGTCGGCCTCAAACAGTCGGCGATTATCCTTCGGCATTGCGGCCTCCTTCCCTCAGGCTTCGTGCCTCCAAGAGCTTCTTCCCGATCCAATTCCCGTCCCCCGCACTCAGGGTGACGACCACACTGTTCCCCTCGACCTGCTCGATCAACTGGCGAGCGCTGTCCTCGAGCGACCCGCTGTAGCGGCAATCCGGGTGGTGGACGTGCTCCGCCAGCGCGCGGCCGGTCGTCCTGCCATCGGGCTGCTCACGCGCGGCAAAGACGTCGGTGATGCGAACATGATCGGCCTGCCCGAAACATGCCGCGAAATCGTCGAACAGCGCCCGCACTCGGGAGAAGGTGTGAGGCTGAAAGACCGCCCACAGCGTTCGCCCCGGGTACCGCTGGCGCAGCCCGGCAAGCGTCGCCCGGATCTCGGACGGGTGATGAGCGTAATCGTCCAGCACCACCACTCCGCCTGCCTCTCCAATCACCTCGCTGCGGCGGCTGGCGCCACGGTAGCTGGTCAGTGCCTGCCGCGCCGCGGCGAAGGGGACCCCCAGCTCATCGGCAACCGCCAGCGCCGCCAGCGTGTTGCGCACGTTGTGATCTCCCGGCAGGCGGGTCCGCACGAGGCCGACGACCTGCTCCCCATGGAGCACCAGGAAGTCGCAGCCTCCCACGCCGTTGGGGCGGATCTCCTCTGCCCGCCAGTCCGCCTGCGGGGCGAGGCCGTAGGTGACCCGGTCTGCACCGGTCGACAGGCCCGCCGCGGCCGGGTCATCGGCGCACACGATCAGCGTGCGCTGGACCTGGGCGGCGAACTGCTCAAAGGCCGCAAGAAAATCCTCGGGCGTGGGGAAGCAGTCCGGATGATCGTGCTCGACGCTGGTCACCACGGCCACGTCCGGACGCAGGCCGAGGAAAGCCCGATCATACTCATCGGCCTCGATCACAAAGGCCTTCCCCGCGCCGGCATGCGCGTTGCTGCCAAAGTCGAGCAGCACTCCGCCGACGATGAAGCTCGGGTCTAGGCCCGCCTCTGAGAGGATCCAGGCGATCAGGCCCGTGGTGGTCGTCTTGCCGTGCGTGCCAGCCGCGGCGATCACCTGGTAGGGCGCGGTCAGCTCGGCGAGGAAGTCCTCGCGACGCATGACCGGCACGCCGGCCTGACGCGCAGCCACGACTTCCGGGTTGGCCGCTGGGACGGCCGACGAGACCAGCACCAGATCGGCGCCGGCGATGTTCTCAGCCCGATGGCCATAGGCGATCGGCACGCCCAGAGCCTCCAGCGCTTCCGAGTACACCGAAACGGCCTGATCCGATCCGCTCACGCTCTCTCCTCGTTCTGCCAGCACCTTCGCAATGGCCGACATGCCTGCTCCACCGATCCCCACCAGATGAATCCGACGACTCATACGAACACAACGATGATCAGGATCGAGATCGCCGCCACGGCGAAGTACACATACGGAATCGTCAGCAACGCCGGAGGCATGAAGGCCATCATCCCCTGCAACTGAGCGGCGAGTTCGCTGCCCTCGGCCGGCGCGGTGATCAGCGCCGTCGGGTAGCCGGTGGCGTGGAAATAGAACAGCAACGATCCCACCAGCAGGTAGCCGTTGAGCAGGCCAATCACCAGCCCGAGCAGAATGCCCTCGATCCGCTCTCGGGCCAGCTTGCCCTGCAGCGCCGTCAAGCGCGGCGACTGATAGCCGGCAAAGGCCAGCAACAGCAGCGGCAGCGCCAGCAGGACGAACTGCGTGGCCGGGGGTTCGCCCGTCAGCAGGTTCTGGTAGACGGCCACATAGTTGCCGAGGATGGCATTGAGGAACAGGCCCATCACCAGCGAGCTGGTGACCAGCACTTCTTTGGACCAGCCGCGCATGGCGCCGATGATGCCGAACAGGATGATGAACACCCAGAACAGCACTACCAGGCTAACCACGGCCAGCGCCTTCGCCGAGCAGCTGCTCGACCTCGGCCGCGATCTCGGCCGCCGCCTGCGGGCGAGCCATCCGCCGCATCGCCTGGCGCATGCCGTTGAGCCGCTGCGGATCCGCCAGCAACTGGCGAACCACGGGTACCAGCCTGGCAGCGATCTCGCCGTCCTCGAGGCGCACTGCGCCGCCGCGGGTTTCGAGATATTCAGCGTTGACCTTCTGGTAGCGCCAAGCATGCGGGTACGGCACCAGGATGCCCGGCAGGCCAAACAGCGGCAGTTCACCCAGCGTCGCCGCGCCCGCTCGCGCCACCGCCAGATCCGCCGCTGCCAGCGCCATGCCCATCTCGTCATGCAGGTAGGCGAAGGGGTGGTAACGCGGCGCCAGGGCGGGCGCCAGCTGCTGCTGCACCTGTTCGGTGCGCGGCCAATCGAGCGAACCGGTGATGTGCACCACCTGGGCGCCGGCCAGCAGATCCGCCAGCGAACCCCACACCGCCTCGTTCAGCGACCGGGCACCTTTGCTGCCACCGAACACCAGGACGACTGGCAGCGCCGAGTCGAGGTTGAAGTGGCGCCTTGCCTGCTCGCGCTCGGCACGCCGCAGGTCCGAGCGAGTCGGATAGCCGGTGACGCACACCCTGCGGCGACGCGGCAGGCGGGAGATGGTCTCCTCCGCCGTCACAGCCAGACAGTCAGCGAAGCGGGCCATCAGGCGCAGCGCCTGACCGGGCTCGATGTCCGGAACATACACCAGCTTGGGTATCCTGCGGGCCGCCAGCATCACCGGGACGCCGACATACCCGCCGGTGAGCAGCAAGGCCTGCGGCCGATAGTCCCTGACAATGCGCCGCGCCGCGGCCACCCCGCGGGCAAGCTGCCGCAGATTCCCGGGCAGCGCCCGCAGGCCGACGCCATGCAAGCCCGCTGCCGGCACGCTCACGAAGCGCACCCCGGCGCGTTCGACCAGGGAAGCCTCCATGCCCCCCTCAGATCCGACCCAGAGCACGTCAACGCCCCGGTCGAGTTCGGCGGTTATGGCCAAGGCGGGATACACGCCTCCGCCGGTTCCGCCAGCCGATACCAACAGGCGAGACATACGTCTTCGCTTGAACCTCCACGCGTTTCCTGCGGGCAGCATTGAGCAGGAAGCCGGTTGCGGCGAGAGTGACGACCAGGCTCGAACCTCCATAACTGAAGAATGGCAGCGCGTTGCCGGCGAACGGCAACAGGCCAAGCAACACCGACATGTTGACCAACGCCTCGACCGCGATCCACACCGTGACCCCGCTGGCCAGGAGCATCGTCAACCGGTCCTCGGCGTTCATGGCCACTTTGAAGCCGCGCCACAAGAAGAGCCAGAACATCACCAGCACCAACAGCGCTCCGATCAGACCGAGCTCCTCGCCGATCACGGCGTAGATGCTGTCGGTGTGCGGCGCCGGCAGCAGACCGAATTTCTCGCGGCTTGCCCCCAACCCGCGTCCCAGGATCCCGCCAGCGTAGAAGGCCTGCAGCGCGTGTTGCACGTGATAGGAGGCCTGCTCAATGTCGATCAGGCCGTCCATGTAGTCGGCCCAGCGTTCGCGACCGGTGTTGGTGACCCGCACCAACAGGTAGCCGACGAACGCGCCGCCAACCGAGATGAACAGCGCCTGAGAGATCCTTGCGCCGGCCAGGTAGAACATCACCAGGGCGACGATGGCCACGGTCAGCACCGCGCTCAGGTCCGGCTGCAGCAGGATCAGGCTGTCGATGATGGCGATCAGCATCAGCAGGGGGATGAAACCATAGCCCCACTCAGACAGACGATTGCCCTTCGACTCCATCCACACGGCCAGGTAGATGATCACAGCCAGCTTGGCCATCTCCGAGGGCTGGACCGAGCCGCCGAGGATCGCCCGTCGCGGGCCGTCGCCCGAGTTGACCATCAGCACGAGCAGCAGCGCCAGCATGCTGACGCCGAGGATCGGCACCGCCAGCCGGCGCAGCCAGCGGATGGGCATCCAAGCCGTAACCCCCATCGCCAGCAGCCCAAGCACCAGGTTGCCCAACTGACGGCGGAACAGCGCGTTGGCGTCGCCGTGCAGCCGGAAGGACACATCCCAGCTGGCCGAATAGACCATCACCAGCCCAAAGCCGATCATGGCGAACACGAGCGACAGCATCCACAGGTCCATCCCGAACAGTCGGCCGCGCCCAGCGCCCAGGGTCTGGGGCACAGGCGGAACGGGGGGAGCCTTCACACGTCGCGCGGTCTGCATCACAATGCCTGCACCAGAGTCCGGAAGGCCAGGCCGCGAGCCTCGAAGTCACTGAACTCATCGAACGAGGTCCCACCGGGCGAGAGCAGGACCACGTCGCCCGGCTGGGCACAGCGGGCGGCAGCCTGCACGGCTTCGGCGAGCGTCGGGCAGCGATCGATTGTCACCGGGCGGCCCGTCGGGCGGCGCGCCATGGCGGCCCCCACCACCCGGCCCACCTTGTCGGCCGCCTCGCCGAACAGGATCAAGTGCTCGACGCGCTCGACGACCAGGTCGGCAAACGATTCCCACGGCAGATCCTTGTCGCGGCCGCCGGCCAGCAGCACAATCGGCTGGTCGAAGGCGCGCAGTGCGGCCATCGATCGCTCAGGGGCAGTGCCGATGGAGTCGTTGTACCAATCGGCGCCGCCCACGCTGCGCACGAACTCCAGACGGTGTGGAACCCCGTCAAACGTGCGCACGGCGGCGGCCATCGCCTCCGGCGAGAACCCGGCGGCCTGGGCCACAGCGCAGGCGCCGAGCACGTTCAGCAGGTTATGCTCCCCGCGCAATCGGATGTCGCTCAGCGGCAGTAGCGGGACCAGCCTCCCCTGCCGCCGCATGACCACCTGTTCACCAGCGACAAAGGCGCCCTCTGCTTCGTGATCCTGCCGTCCGAATGCCAGCAGTTCGCCCCGCACCCGGGACTGCAAAGCCCAGGCGCCGTCGTCCTCTCGCCCGAGGACTGCTTTGTCCGCAGACGTCTGGCAATCGAGAATGCGGGCCTTGGCCTCGGCGTACGCCTGCATCGTATGATGCCGGTCGAGGTGATTGGGCGTCAGATTGAGCACGGCAGCCACCTGCACGCCGGCCGTCATCAACTCCAGCTGGAAGGAGGACAGCTCGAGCACGACCCAATCGTCCGGACGCATTTGGGGCAGGTCCGCCAGCAGGGGCCGGCCGATGTTGCCGCCCACCCAGGCACGGCCGCTGGTCTCGGCCATGTGCTGCTCCGCCATCCGCCCGACCAGGGCCGTAGTGGTCGTCTTGCCCGCCGAGCCGGTGACGCCGATGGTCGCCGCCGGGCAGGCGTCCAGGAAGATCTGGGCGTCGTTGGTCAGGCCGATGCCGGCGGCGCGGGCCTGCTGTGCCAGCGGCAGATCGGCGGGAACCCCGCCGGACAGGCACAACAGGTCCGCCCCCGCCAGCAGCTCGGGCGGATGGCTTCCCAGCACGAACTCGATCGGCAGGTCGGCCAGCTCCTCACAAGCCGCTTGTAGCGCCAGCGGTGGCTTGAGATCGCTGACCACGACCTGCGCCCCGTGCTCGGCGAGGTAGCGCGCGGCGGCTTTGCCCTGACGGGCGAGACCGAGCACCACTACGCGCTGCCCCTTCCAATTGCGCACATGCGCTCCATCAGGCGGCCGGACCGTCGGCGAACAGCGGCAGACGGAGTTCGCCCTCGACCCGGGCCTTCGATCGTTTGGTGGTGCGGCGAGCCGGCTGTGCGCCCTCGGCGGGCTTGGCGGCGGACTCCTCGTCCACCCCGATCCACAGGTGGCCGGGCAGCACCATGCGCGCCTGGCGCAGTTCGATCCCGGCGATCAGCCCCTCCTTGACATCGCAGGATTCGGGGTTGATCAGGCACAGGTTCGGGCTGCGTCCGAACTTGTCGCGGTAGAAGTTGCCCGCTCGCGCCACCTTCTCCGGCAGGCTGCGATTGCTGTCATCGAACCAGAGCATTCCGACGCGCATCTCACTCTCCTCGGAGCAATGCCAGGGCGACGCCGACCATGGCCGCCAGCAGGGTGACGAGCCAGAAGCGCTGCACTACCTGGGTCTCGCTCCATCCGATCAGTTCGAAGTGATGCTGCAGGGGAGCCATCTTGAACAGGCGACGGCCCTTGGTGATGCGGAAGTAGCCGATCTGCAGAATGACGCTCAGCGTGACGCTGACCGGGATAATGGCGATGACCGGCAGCAGGATGGCGCGGCCGGTCATCAGCGCCACTACAGCCAGGGTGGCGCCGAGCGAGAGCGACCCGGTATCTCCCATGAACAACTCGGCGGGGTGGACGTTGTACCAAAGGAAGGCAAACACCGCCCCAACCAGCGTGAAGCAGAAGCGCATCAGGAAGACCTGACCCAGCAGCATGGCGATCACACCGTAGGCGGCGAAGGCCGTGGCGGCGATCAGTCCGGCCAGGCCGTCCAGGCCGTCGGTCAGGTTCACCGAATTGGTGCCGGCTACGATGATGAAGACCGCGAAGGGGATGTACCAGACGCCCAGGTCGATCTCGGCCGGGAAGTTGGGGATGAACAGGTCCGGCACCTGCAGGCCGTACTTGAGGGCCATGGCGGCGATGAAACCGATCACGACCTGCCACAGGAACTTCATGCGCGCCGACATCCCCATGCCGCGGCGATGCCCGCGCACGCCCTCCCAGTCGTCGATCGCGCCGAGCACGCCGAAGGCGACCATCACCATCAGCGGCAGCAGCACCGCCCGGCCCAGCACGTCCAGGTCGCTGACGATCGAGACCAGATTCAGCACGCCGGTGATCAGCACGACCGGGATGATGAACATCCACCCGCCCATCGTCGGGGTGCCGAGCTTGGTGAAGTGGCGCTGGGGCCCCTCGATGCGGATCTGCTTGCCGATCTTCAGCATGCGCATGATGCGGATCATCGGCCCGCCCCAGATCACGGTCAGCAGGAAGGTGATCCCGCCCAGGCTCAGGGCGACGGCCGTCTCACTCATGAGAGGCCCTCCAATCCGGCGACGATGGCGTCCATGTGCATGCCGCGGGAGCCCTTGACCAAGATCACATCCCGGTCACCGACACGCGGTCCGAGGTACTCGACGGCGGCCTGGCTGCTCTCCAGTTCGATGATGTGGCCGCGCGCCAGGCCCGACCGGCCAGCCTCGTCGGCGATCCAACGGGCGCGTTCGCCGACGGTCACCAACTCGTCGACCACGCTGGCGGCGCGCATCCCCACCAGGCGATGACCTTCTTCCTCATAGTCGCCCAGCTCCAGCATGTCGCCGAGCACGGCGGTGTGGCGGCCTTCCAGATCGGCCAGCAAGTTGAGAGCGGCAATCACCGAGGGCGGCGCCGCGTTGTAGGTGTCATCCAGGATCAGTGAACCGCGCGGACCCTGCACCGCCACCAGGCGCAGCTGGCTCTGGGTGGCCTGCAATCCGTGGACAATCTGATCCCAGCGCAGGCCCTCGGCCAGCCCGACCGCCGCGGCCCGCAGCGCGGTGTGGACGGAATGCCTCCCAAGCAGCGGCACGCGCACGTGGATGTGGTCGCCGGCGTGGTGCAAGGTGAAGCGCACACCTTCCAGTCCCAGGCTCTCGACGTCATCCGCCCACAGGTGTGCCTCGGGCGATAGGCCGTAGAAGAGGACTTCCGCCTGAGTGCGCTCGGCCATGGGGCGCACCAGCGGGTCGTCATAGTTGAGAATGGCGGCGCTGCCCGGCCCCGGCGGCAGGCCCTCCACCAGCTCGGCCTTGCCGTCGATGATCGCCTGCATATTGCCGGCGCGCTCCAGGTGCACCGGGCTGATATTGGTGATCACCCCGACCGTCGGGCGGGCGAGCTCGCACAGCAGGGCGATCTCGCCGGGCACATAGAAACCCATCTCGAGCACGGCGCGCTCGTGCGCCTCGGTCAGGCGCAGCAGGCTGAGCGGAAGCCCGATCTCGTTGTTCTGATTGCCGGGGTTCTTCAACGTGCGATAACGCTCATCGAGGATATCGGCGATCAATTCCTTGGTGGTCGACTTGCCCACGCTTCCGGTCACCCCGATCACGCGTATGTCCAGGCTTGCCCGCCAGTGGCGCGCCGCCGCCTGCAACGCCCGCAGGCTGCTCTCGACCCGCAGGCACAGGGGAAGGCGCGGCTCATGCGGCAGAGTTGGCGGTGAGCCGCCGCACAGATCGAGCGTCTCAAACTGGCTGGGCATGTCCTGCTCGACCAAGGCCACAATCGCCCCGCGCTCGAAGGCGCTGGCGACGAAGTCATGGCCATCGCTGCGCTCACCGGGCAGGGCCACGAACAGCGACCCGGGGATCACCAGTCGCGAGTCGACGGCGGCATCGGTGACCACCTGCCCCAGCGTCGGGTAGGACTGACCGGTCAATGCCTCCAGCACGATTCCCAGCGTCAGCATCGCACCGCCCTACCTGGCACCGGCGATCGGCATCTGCGCCGGATCGGGAGGGATGTTGAGCAGAACGACGACGCGCTCCGCCAACTCCTGGAACACCGGCGCCGCCACGACCGAGCCCCAAGGTGAGCTCTCGGGTTTGTCCAGCTTGACCAGGATCATGAAGCGCGGGTTGGGCACCGGCCCCCAGCCAATGAAGGAGGCGATCGTCCAGCGGGGGTCATAGCCATACTCGCCGGCGATCTGAGCCGTGCCCGTCTTGCCGGCGATCCGGTAGCCCGGCAGGCTGGCGTGGCTGGTCTCGCCCTCGAGCGAGATCGCCAGCATCTCCGTCAGCAGGCGGGCGGTGTCGGTCGAGATCGGCTGACCGAGCACGGTGGTCTTGGGGGCGAACACGCCCTGTGGGCCGACGACCTGGCGCACGATGTGCGGCTGCACCATGAACCCGTCGTTGGCGATGGCGCTGACCGCGGCCATCAACTGCACCGGGGAAAGCGACACCCCCTGACCGAAGGAGTTGGTCCCCAGATCCGACTCGGTCCAAAGTGGATCGCGCGGCGTCCGCAGATTCCCAGGAATCTCACCCGCCAGGTCGGCGCCGGTGATCTGACCGATGCCGAAGGCAGACATGTAGTCATAGAACAGCGAGGCGCCCAGCTCGTCGGCGGCGATATGGGCCAGGCAGACGTTGAGCGAGTACCGCAGGCAGCCGATCATATCGACCGGCCCATAACCCCGTCCATCCCAGTTGCGGATCGTATGGCCACCCACTTCGATCTCGCCGGTGTCGATGAACTGCTCAAGCGGCGTCACCACGCCGGCGTCCAGCGCGGCGGCCATGGTCAGCACCTTGAAGGTCGAGCCGGGTTCATACTGCCCGGCCACACCCGGGGTGATCACCGGCTCCTCGTCCTCATCCTTCTTGTCAGAGTCCGAGTCCTCGTCATCTTCTTCGGAGTCGCTTTCCTTCTTGTCCGACTCCCCGACGGAGGGCTTCCCGCCAGGCAACCACTCGTCATAATCATTGGGATTGAGCGGAGGCCAGGCGGCCATGGCCAGGATCTCGCCGTTGCGCGGGTCCATCACCAGGATCTGCCCGGACTCGGCGTCGCTGTCGTCAATCGCCTCTCTGAGCACGATCTCGGCGGTCTGCTGGATTCCGCTGTCGATGGTCAACACCAGGTTGACCCCTGCCGGCGGGTCAGGCGCCACACGCGCTTCCGGAGGGATGATCGGCCGTTCGACCGTCAGCGGCCGGCCGGAAAGCCACTCGTCGTAGTAGCCCTCGACCCCGTAGAAGCCTTTGCCCTCCTGGTTGACAAACCCCAGCAGATGGCCCGCCAGGGAGCCTGCCGGATACACCCGTCGTGGCGCAGGCACCAAGTCCAGCCCCGATAGGTCCGGGCCGAGCGGATCCTCCTGCAGGGCAAACAAGATTTGTGCTTCCTGTTTCTCGATGCCGATGGGCCAGGTCTGTCCCTTGTCATCCTTCTGGGTCAGGCGAATCCGGTACTGGCCGACCGAAATCCAGTCGGTGTCGAGCTGAGCCTTGATGTCCTCGAACGGCAGGGCCAGCAGCTCGGACATGGTAGTGGCGATATCCTGGCGACTCTGCGAGTGGAGCTGACGCACTTCGATCTCGGCGATGTAGCGCGTGGCATTGGTGGCCAGCAGGTTCCCATTGCGGTCGTAGATATTGCCGCGGGCGGGCACCAGACGCTCGAGGCGGCCGGCGGAGGTCTCGGCCCAGTCGGCGAAGATCGGCGCGTACGGCCCGAATTGGACCCGTACCAACTGGAACAACAGGCCGAGGGCAAGCAGGCTGACGCCCACCATCATCGAGATGATGCGCAGGCGAGAAAGTCGGACCGGGGGAGGCGCTTCGCCTAGTCCGGCGTCAGCCAGCGGGTCATCCATTCACCCAGGGTCTCCGTGTAGGCCGGGGAGAGCCGAGTGGCGCCCTCCAGCCGCGAGCTCGGTGGACGCGGCGCAACGAAGGCCGGCGGCGGAACGTAGCCTTCCACCTGCAGGTAGAAGATCTCGTCCGAATCGGCGGGCTTGTAGCCGAGCGACCCCGCCCGCTCCAGCATGCGCTCCGGGTTGGTCTGTTCGGCGTACTGTGCGGTCAGTTCGGCAGTGGCGCGCTGCAACGACTCGCGCTGATCCTCCAGGACGAGCACCTGCCGCCCGGCATCGGCCAGGCGGGCATTGACAGCCAAGTACAGCCCGGCCACCACCAGCAGCACAACGGTCACTTGAACCGTTCGCCCGGTGAGCTTGAGCTGCACCCGCCAGGGCGTCTGACGGAAGGCTTGCTTCTTGCGCGCGGTCACATGCGTCCTTTCGTCTCGGGCACGTCTCTTGCCATGCAAGTCTCATGCCGCCCCGAGCCGCTCGGCACAGCGCAGGCGGGCACTGTGCGCTCGCGGGTTGGCAGCCACTTCCTCGGCATCCGGCTTGAGCGCCTTGCGCCCGACCAGCCGCAGTTGGGCGATATGCCCGCAGATGCACATCGGCAGGCCAGGAGGGCACACGCAGTCCAGGCTCTCCCGGCGCAGGAAGGTCTTCACCAGCCGGTCTTCGAGCGAGTGGAACGAGATCACGACCAGCCGCCCCCCAGGGCGGAGCAGGTCGACCGCCTGCGGCAGCGCCTGCTCGAGGGCCAGCAGTTCCTGGTTGACCGCGATGCGCAGCGCCTGGAAGGTGCGGGTCGCTGGGTGCAGTCCGGGTCGGCGGGAACGCACGGCCCCGGCCACCACGGCGGCCAGATCAAGCGTCGAGTGGATCGGCCGCCGGGCGACAATCGCACGCGCCACCCGACCGGCCGAGGGCTCTTCGCCGTAGCGCCCGATCACCTCCGCCAACGCCGCCTCCTCCCAGATGTTGACCAGTTCATCAGCCGAGGTCGGCTGCTCGGGATCGAACCGCATGTCCAGCGGCCCGTCCATGCGCAGGCTGAAGCCGCGCCCCGGGTCATTCAATTGCATTGACGAGAGCCCGAGGTCGAGCAGCACGCCGTCCACACTCTCCCAGCCCAGCGCGGCGGCATGCTGCCTGAGGTCAGCAAAGGAGCCGCGTCGCAGGTGAGCCCGTCCTGCGAAGCGGGCCAGATGGCGCCGGGCCTCGTCCAGGGCCAGCGGATCTCGATCCAGGCCGAGCAGCTGGCCGTCGGGTGCGCTGGCCACGAGGATGCCGGCGGCATGGCCGCCCGCCCCAAGGGTCCCGTCAATATGATGGCTCCCCGCATTGACCTGCAACGCGGAGAGCACATCTCTGTAAAGGACCGGAACATGCGGTGGCGGACTGGCCGCAGCCATCGCCTACCCGGCAGACAGATCAAAGGCAGCAAACCGGCGGGAGTTGGACTCGGCATCGGTCACCGAGGCCAGCTCCTTGAGCCAGGCTTGGGTGCTCCAGATCTCGAAGTACTCGCCTACGCCAACGACGGTCACCTCATCTTTCAGTTCGGCGAACTCGCGCAGGAACGGGGGGATCAGAATGCGGCCGACGGAATCGAGCGACACCTCCGTGGCTCCACCGAAGATCATCCGGCGCACGGCGCGCGCCTCGGGGTCGGTGCTCGACAGCATGTTGGCGCGCTTCGCCAGACGCTCGAAACTGTCCGTGGTATAAACCATCAAGTTGCGTTCGAAGCCCTGGGTGACAAACGCGCCGGCCGCCAGGCTGGCGCGAAAGCGCACCGGGACCGTGAGGCGGCCCTTGGTATCCACGTTGTGGGCGAACTGGCCTAGAAACACGCCTACTCCTCAAGCCGTTGTGAGCTGGAGACTGGCTATCCGCACTTCCCCACTTGGCCCCACTTCCCCCCACAATCTGCCACAGTATATACCAAGATTTCGCAAGTGCGCAACACTGAGAGACACCACTCTTGCCAGTACTGAATTCCCACCCGTCGGGCCCAATTCGGCCCGGCGGCGGGTAGCCATCCACCGGATATCGCCTCCCTGGCCCAGATTGGCGGGGAGAAGGCGCGCTCGCCCGCACATCTGGCATGTCGGTCGCCCAACCAGTCAGGCGAAGGCAATCCACCCAAGCCTGCTCGGCACCCCACTCATCGAGCCGACAGCCTACCTTTCCCACCGAGGCCTGACTTGACCCCCACGCCCCCACCCTCTGCCCCCTACCGCGAGCGGTTCGTCGGCTTGGAGATCCCAGTGCCGCTGCTGGACGGCCGCCAGCGGCCGTACATCAATCTGGACAACGCCGCCTCCACCCCGCCGCTGCGCAGCGTGCGGGACGGGGTCAACCAGTTCCTCGACTATTACGCCAGCGTGCACCGCGGCACGGGCTTCAAGTCGCAGCTGTCGACCTGGGCTTTCGAGCAGGCGCGCCATCGCTGTCTGGAATTTGTCGGAGCCGATCCGCACACCCACACCTGCGTGTTCATCAAGAACACGACCGAGGCGATCAACAAGCTCGCCCGGCGCATGGCGCTGGATCCTCAAGATGTGGTCCTGACGACGACCATGGAACACCATTCGGACGACTTGCCCTGGCGCGCGGTCTGCCAGGTGCGGCATGTCGGGCTGCTCCCTGACGGCCGGCTCGACGAGGACGATTTTGACCGGCAGCTGGCTGAGCACAACGGGCGGGTGAAGCTGGTGGCGGTGACCGGCGCCAGCAACGTCACCGGCTACCTGAATCCGCTCCACCGCTTGGCGCGTAAGGCGCACGCCGCCGGCGCCTGGATTGTGGCGGACTGCGCACAGCTCGCGCCACACCGCCCGGTCGACGTCCGGGGAGATGCTGATCCCGAGCACCTCGACTTCGTGGCGCTCAGCGCCCACAAGATGTATGCGCCCTACGGGACCGGCGCCCTGATCGGCCGCAAGGCCTTCTTCGAGTCCGGCGTGCCCGACGCCGTCGGCGGCGGCACGGTGGAGGTGGTGACCATCGACGACGTGGCCTGGGCCGGGCCGCCGGACCGGGAAGAGGCTGGCTCGCCGAATGTCGTCGGTGCCGTCGCCTGGGCGCTGGCCATCGCCGAGCTGCAGTCGATCGGCATGGCCGCCGTGGCCCAGCACGAGGCTGAGCTTACCGAGCACGCCTTGCGGCGGTTGGCGGCGGTGCCCGGCTTGCAGCTCTACGGCGACCCTGATCCTGCGCGCGCAGCAGAGCGGCTGGGCGTGATCCCCTTCAGCCTGCACGGCCGCTCCCACTTCGAAATCGCCGCGATCCTGGGAAACGAGCACGGGATTGGCGTTCGCAGCGGATGCTTCTGCGCCCACCCCTACGTGCTCCATTTGCTGGGATTGGACCGTGAGCAGGCGGCAGAGTCCCGCCGCCGCATCTTGGAAGGTGATCGGCGTGACATGCCGGGGATGGTGCGGGCGAGTTTTGGCCTGTACAACACCCTGCAGGAGGTCGATGTGCTGGTCGAAGCGCTGCTGGCGATCACCCGCGGCGAGGTCAGCGGACACTACACGCAGGACCCCCAAACCGGCGAGTACGTCCCTGAGGCGCGGGTGTTCGACTTCCCGTCCGTTCTCCCTCAGCTCGGATAGCCCCCCGGACGGCCAGTTTCCCCTTCCCAGAAGGATCTGCAGGCAAGGCGCGGCCCGTGCAGTGGGCGCCAGCTGGGGGATCAGACCGTGCTGGCCTGAGCTGAGGCGCTACTGCTCCCGCAGGAAAGGCAGTGCCCAGACAACAGGGCGGCCCCGGCGCGGTGTGCGCCGGGGCCGATGCGTTGGGTCAGCCTGTAAGCCGCGTTCTGTCCAGTGTAGCCGGCGGTTTACGGGTAACCCCGTCATCCCGCCAGCCGCACCTGGGCGACCATCTCTCTGGGCTCAGGCGTTGCCGCCTGGCTCTTGCAGCCTACCCGGGGCTCAACGGTTGGGCACCCATCGCCCCTGCTTGGCCTTGCTCCGGGTGGGGGTTGCCTGGCCGCCGGCATTGCTGCCGACGCCGGTGGTCTCTTACACCACCATTTCACCCTGACCCCAGCTTGCGCCGGGGCGGTTGTTTTCTGTGGCCCTGTCCCCAGGTCTCCCTGACCGGGTGTTACCCGGCACCCTGCCCGACGGAGCGCGGACTTTCCTCGAGCGGCGGACCCCGGAGTACCTGGAGTCTCGCCGTCCGCGGTCGCCCGGCCGACCCAGCCTTGACTCCATCATACCGCATACCGGCCGTCAGCATGCCCGTCAACGCCGCACTCTGGCACGATCGCCCAAGGTATGCCGCCTTCCCTAGCTCCCTTCGCCACAACCGAGACCGTCGATCGACGCCCTGGAAACCACAGATCCAGTCCCGAGCCTTCCCCCCTCTCCTCGCTCCGGGGAGCCCCCCACCGCAGTCCAAGGAGCACGGGCATTGGAGTCCTGCGCGGGCCGTTCCCCTGAAACCCATTGCCCGCCCAGGGACCTTCGCCCTGTTGCGTTGGGTCATGGTGAACAATCACCACTTTCGCGCGATGCCGATCCAAGGTCCCCCTTTCGGGCCCGCCCTGCTCTGCTGCAAGATGGACCTGAAGGCATCGGGCCGCAGCGTGGCGGATCACCCCGGGCACCCTTCCCGACCGGAAGCGCTGCGCTTGTTCGCCGAATGCTCTGAGCCCCAGGCCATTGCGCACCGCCGGCACCCGACCGCCCAGCGCGGTAGACTGCCCGGCCTGGCGCGGCGGCTCCCCCAGTCAGCCTCTCACCTTCGTCCGACATCTGTCGGACCTGCGCGCGACTACCGGTGGCAGCGATCCATTTCCGGATGAAGCTCCCCAGCGCAGGCAAGCCCGCCGCGAGGAACGGCGTTAATGTCCTGCAGACGGGGGTGTGCTACCCTCCCGGCGGGTACACATCCTTGCAGGAACGGCCAGCGGGCCGTATACTATTTCTTCGATTGAGGCAAGCTAAGATGCCGCTGTACGCCTACCGCTGTGAGAACTGCGGGCTGCAATTCGACCAGGTGCAGAAATTCACGGATTCCACCCTGACCACCTGCCCCGAATGCGGCGAGGAATCGCTGCGCAAACTGTATCAGCCGGTGGGGATCGTCTTCAAGGGTTCCGGCTTCTACTCCACGGATCACCGCTCTCCCTCCGGTCAGGCCAAGAACGGGAAGAAGTCCGAGAAGGAAAAAACCGACTCGGCGGACGCCTCCCCGAAGAAGGAGAAATCCGACTCGGCGAATGCCACCCCGAAGAAGGAGACTCCCACCGCCGAGAACTGAAGCATATCCGGCGCCTGCGGGCCCAGGTCCGCACACCCCAAGCCACTCCCGCCTGGCCAATGCGCCAGGCATCGTTCTTCCCCCTACCCTGCAGGTCGCCCACTCAGATTGGGCATGCAGCTCAGCGAGAGAGGCAGAAAGGCCCGGGCACTGCCCGGACCCCGCGATCATTAATGCACCGGCCGTAGCCTCGGCGCAACGGACCCAGGTCACATCTGGAAACCCCCTGCGGCCTGCACCACGCGGTACTCGAAGTTGGTCACGTACTCCAGCAGTGTGCTCCGCAGGGCTTCCCACGCTTCTCCCGAGAGTGCCTGCTCCATCGTCTGGCGATCGGGCGCCACGCCGCCGGTCAGGATCTGCGGGCGCTGCCCGTAGGTCGTGTACCAGGCTTCCGTCGGCTGGATCCCCAGCCGCTGCATCCCAGGGACGAAGTCGCGCACCACGAACTCAAAGTACTCCTGTTCGCGCCCGGGGAGGATATCCCAAGTCATCAACAACTTGACCACGTGCAACCCCTTGCTGCCCGGCAGCACTCGCGGCGAGCGCTCAGCCGGTCCGCTCCAACACGATCACCTGGGTGTCCTCTGTCAGGCCGCTCTTGGTCACCTTGAGTACCGGCGCGCCCTGCACCGAGGTCAACCCCATCTCCGAGAGGAAGCGCTCGAGCGTCGCCAGCTTCAGCGTTTCCGGACCGGTCATGAAGTGCATGGGGATCACGATCGACGGCTCGATCAGGCTGAGGACCTCGGCGGCCTGGCCGGGCTCCATGCCCCCGCCGCCGCCGACGGGGACCAGGGCGATGTCGACCGGGCCCAGGTCCTCGATCTGTGCCTGCGTGGGCACATAGGCCAGGTCTCCCAGATGGGCGACCGAGACCGTCTCGTAGTCAAAGACAAAGATCGTGTTCGGGCGATCGCCGGTCTTCGTGTTGCCCCTGGCCTCCATTCGAATGCCGGTGATGAACACGCCGCCGATCTCATACTCACCCGGCCCGCGGATCACCCGCCGCTCCCCTTTCACCGATTGGGTGCTGTTATGGCCGGGTGCGTCATGGCTGACGGTGACGATGTCCGCCTTGAGCTTCGGCACGGGCAGGCCCACGGCGGAGTCGAAGGGGTCGGTCACGACGGTCGCCAGACCGCGCTCAGATAATCGAAAGCAGGACAGACCGTGCCAGACGATCTCCACATGGCCTCCAAGTGGGGGGACGGCTGATTATACCTGAGGCAGGTGCGGCAGCCTCTGTCAGCCGCTTTCGTCGGGCGGCGAGGGGAGCGTCGCCCGGGCATCGACCGGAGCGGGAGGCTCGATGGCGCTGGCCGCCAGCCCGGCTTCCTGCAGGCGGCGCGCCGAAGGCAGCAGCCGCCGCTCCAGCGACCCGATAGCCTGATTGTAGGCTTCGGCGGCACGGTTCAACCCCTTGCCCACGTCCGCCAGGTGGTCAATGAAGGTCTCCAGGCGCTTGTAGACCTCCTGCCCCAACAAGGCGATAGCCCGGGCGTTGTCGGCCACGTGCGCCTGCTGCCAGCCGTAGGCCACGGACTTGAGCAATGCCAGCAGCGTGACCGGCGAGGCGACCAGCACGTGTTGCTGGATTGCATCCTCGAGCAGCGCCGGATCGCTCTCGAAGGCAGCCGCCAGACAGGCCTCATTGGGGACGAACATCACCACGAAGTCCGGCGTGCGTTCAAACTGCTCCCAGTAGCGTCGCTGCCCCAGCTCTCGCACGCGGGCCTTCATTGCCCGAGCGTGCTCCGTCAGTTTGGCGCGGCGGGTCTCTTCGTCGCGGGCCTCGATCGACTCGAGGTAGGCGTTCAGGGGGACTTTGGCATCGACCGGCACGACACCCTGGTTGGAGAGATGCACGATCATGTCCGGGCGACCCAGGTCCGTGCTCGACTGCTCCTCGAAATCAACGTGCCGAACGAGATCGGCCAATTCGACGACGCGACGCAGCGTCACTTCGCCCCAGCGCCCGCGCACGGA
>JBFYRF010000324.1:0-4090 GCA_041302385.1 Anaerolineales bacterium
CGTCGTCCGAAAACGCTCGAGCCTGGCCTGGCGGGCGTCCATCCGCTTCCTGGCCAGCACACGTTCGAGTTCAGCGACTGACAGGTCCTCGGCTGGACGGCGGTCCTTAGCCATCACAAAAACCCGCTATGGGCATCCTGCTTGACATGCAAGAGGCATGCCACTCGCCGGATTATACTCGCCCTATCACGGAGCGATGTGCTCCGATTCCTTCGATCCAATCGCCTGGCCGGAGGCCTGCTGCGCGATGTGTGATCCTGCTTCCCCCAATCGGCTCACCACCGCCTACCACGACGCCTGGTCCGGGCGGGTGGTCCTGCCCCGCCCGGCGCCGGACGCGATCGTGATGAGCGGATCGACGCGGCTGGATTTCCTCCAGCGCATGTCCACCAACGACTTCTCCCACCTCGAGCCCGGCAGGTTCCTCTGGACGGTGCTGACCACACCCCTGGCGCGGGTCGTCGACTGGGTTCAGGTGCTGGCGCGGGACGATGACCTGCTGTTGCTCACCTCCCCGGGCCGAGGGGCGGCCGTTCTCGAATGGCTGCGCAGGTACGTGTTCTTCCGCGATGACCTGGTGCTGCATCTCGAGCCTGCGCCGCGCCAGGTATGGCTGGCGCTCGGCCCGTCGGCGGCAGCCATCGCCGCAGCCGTCGCTCCGCACACGCAGGCCCTGGCGTCGGATGCCTGGCTCCAATCCGGCGAAGCGCTCACCTGGCGGGTGGATCGGCCCGGAGCCGGAGGGTGGGCAATCCTCTGCCCGCCGGCCGGCCTGCCGGTCCTGGTCGACAGCGCCCTCCCCCAGCCGACTGCGGACAACCTGTACGAGATCCTGCGCATCGAAGCCGGCCTCCCCTCGCCCGGGAGCGAGATCACGGACGAGCGCATTCCGCTCGAGGTGGGCTTGTCCACGTCGATCAGCCTGGACAAGGGGTGCTATGTCGGCCAGGAGATCATCGCCCGCATGACCTCGCTCCACCGGCTGGCCCGCCGGCTGGTCGGCGTGCAACTCACTGCTCCGGCAGATCCGGGGGTAGAGCTCCGCCAGGAAGACAACCGCGTGGGGGACCTGACCAGCATCGCCTGCTCCCCTCGGCTGGGCTGGATCGGCCTCGGGCTTGTCCGCCCGACAGCTCTGCAGGCGCAGCCGCCGACGGTCGCGGTCGGGCCGTCGGCAGACCCAGCCGTGCTCGTCGATCTCCCCTTCCCGCCGGCGTCGGCCTGACGCCTTTGCTCGCCCAACCCTTGGGAAGGACCCGCACGGCGTCCACGCCCTTGGCCTTCATCCCGCCGACGGCGGTTTGATGGGATACTTGTCGTCCGGGTCAGACCGGCGCGGCGCCCGGCGTCGCGCCCAGGAGGGTAGCAGCATGGGAGTCCAGTACGCTGTGATCGGCGCCGGGCGGCAAGGGACAGCCGCGGCCTATGACCTGGCCCGGCACGGGGATGCCGAACAGATCTGGATGGCGGACGCTGACCTGGCGCAGGCGGAGCGCGCCACTCAGCGCCTGAACCGGCTGCTCGGCGCACAGAAGGCCGTTCCCGCCAGCCTCGACGCCAGCGATCCGCACGGCGTCGCCGAGTGGCTGCGCCGCCAGCGAATCGCCGCCTTCGTGAGCGCCGTGCCGTACTACTTCAACCTCGGCCTGACTCACGCCGCTATCCAGGCCGGCGCCTCGATGACCGACCTCGGCGGCAACTCGGACGTCGTCTTCGCGCAAATCGACCTGAACCCGGACGCCGAGCAGGCCGGCATCGGCGTCGTCCCCGACTGCGGGCAGGTTCCGGGCATGGGCACTTCGCTGGTTGTGTACGCGCTCGAGCAGCTGGATGAACCGAGCGAAGTCTTCATGTGGGACTGCGGGCTGCCCGCCCATCCCGAACCGCCCTGGAACTACCGCCTGACCTTCAGCATCGACGGGCTGACCAACGAATACGACGGCGACTGCCTGTACATCCGTGATGGCAAGACGGTGCGCCTCCCCACGTTCGAGGAACTGGAGATCGTGGAGTTTCCGGCACCGATCGGCAAGCTGGAGGCCTTCACCACGGCCGGCGGGTTGACGACCGCCGCTCGGACCTACGCCGGCAAGCTGAGGACGTTGCAGAACAAGACGCTGCGCTATCCGGGGAACTTCGCCCAACTGAAGACGATTCAGCAGCTGGGCTTGCTTGGGCTCGAGCCGACCCTTGTGCAGGGACAGCCGGTGATTCCGCGGCAGGTGCTGCATGCGCTGTGGGAGCCGCAGATCCGCGCCGACCCGGATATCGAGGACCTGATCATCATCCGCGTGCTGGCGCGCGGCAAGAAGGCCGGGAGGCCGGTGGAGGTGTGGGTCGACCTGCTCCACTACGCCGACAAGGCGACCGGGTTCACGGCGATGGAGCAGGGCACCGGCTGGCATGCCGCCATCATGCTCGAGGCCATCGTCGAGGGGGGAACCCCCAAGGGGGTGATCCCGGTGGAGCTGGCGATGAGCGGCGCCGAGTTCGTGCGTCGGGCCGCTGCTCGGGGCTTCGAAGTGCAACTGCGCCTCGAAACCGCCTGAGGCGCACGATCCTCCCTATGCCCAGCGCCTGGGACGGTACTGCAGCGCTTCCGCCAGGTGCGCCGGCGTCAGGTGCGGTTCACCCGCCAGGTCGGCGATCGATCGGGCCAGCTTGAGCACCCGGTGATAGGCACGCGCTGAGAGTTGCAGCTGGCTCATCGCCTGGCGGATCAGCGCCTTGCCCTCGTCGTCCAGGGCACAATGCAGGCGCACATCGGCCGGTCCCATGTCGGCGTTGCTCATCAGCCGGCTCGAAGCGAAGCGCTCACGCTGCACCCGGCGGGCATCTTCCACGCGGCAACGGATCGCTTCGGACGGCTCGCCCAATCGGTCTGAAGACAGCTTGTCGAACTCGACCCGCGGCACTTCGGCATGAATGTCGATGCGATCGAGCAGCGGTCCGGAGATCCGTTTCTGATAGCGCGTCACATTCGCCGGCGAGCAGGTGCACTCCTTGAGCGGGTCCCCAAAATACCCACAGGGGCACGGGTTCATCGCCCCGACCAGCATGAAGTTGGCCGGGAAGGACAGTGAGCCTCTGGCCCGGCTGATCGTCACCATTTTGTCCTCGATGGGCTGACGCAGCACCTCGAGCACGTGCATGCCGAACTCGGGCAGTTCGTCGAGGAACAACACGCCGCGATGGGCGAGCGAGACCTCGCCGGGCCGCGGCCAGTTCCCGCCTCCGACCAGGCCGGCGTGCGAAATGGTGTGATGTGGCGAGCGGAACGGCCGGCTCTGCAACAGCGGCACGCCGGCCGGCAGCAGATCGGCGACCGAGTAGATGCGGGTGACATCCAACGCTTCGTCGAGCGTCATCGTCGGCAGGATCGAAGGCAGCGCCCGCGCCAGCAGCGTCTTGCCGGCGCCGGGTGGCCCGATCATCAAGACATTGTGGCCCCCGGCGGCCGCCACCTCCAGGGCACGTTTCACATGCTCCTGACCCTTCACCTCGGCGAAGTCAGTGGCGAAACTCGGGACGAAGCTCTCCGGGTCACTGGCCGGCACCGGCGGCAGCGGCACAACGCCCGCCAGATGGTTGACCAGAGCGGTGAGCGAAGGCGCGGCGAGCACCTCCACGCCCGGAATCAGCCCCGCCTCGGCGGCGTCCTCCACCGGCACCACCAACCTGGCGAAGGCCTTCGCCCGCGCCAACGCCGCCACCGGCAGGATGCCGCGTACATGTCGCAGCGATCCGTCGAGCGAGAGTTCGCCGACACACAGCGTGCCTTCGAGCGTCGCCGGGTCGATCTGACCGCTGGCGGCCAGCGCCCCCAGGGCGATCGCCAGATCGTAGGCCGGCCCTTCTTTGCGCAGCGAGGCCGGCGCCAGATTGACCGTCACCCGCTGGCGCGGAAAGGTCAGGCCGGCGTTCTTGACCGCCGCCTGAACCCGCTCGCGGCTTTCCTGCACCGCGGCGTCCGGCAGACCGACGATGATGAAGGAGGGGAGACCTCGCCCGGTGTCCACCTCGACCTCGACGATCGCCCCCTCCAGCCCAACGACGGCTGCAGCGTGGACCTTGGCGAGCACGCGTTCAG
>JBFYRF010000335.1:0-6519 GCA_041302385.1 Anaerolineales bacterium
GAAGCTCCCCGGCCCGCCAGGCTGCGATGAGGGTCATCGACAAATCCGAGTTCCGCGATATGGACGGCCAGATTGGCATCCAGAACCGCCTGCAGGGCACGCTGCGCCATGGCTCAGGCTGGTACGGGATGATGAAGGCTCAGACCCTGCTCACCCAACGGCTGGGCCGATTGCTGGGCGACGAGTACGTCATGGTGCGCAACTTCGTCATCCCGGGAGTCTCTGATCCACTGCCGATGACGCTGATCGGGCCGCAGGGCGTCTGGATGATCCTGCCCAGCGCGATCACCGGGATTCTCCGCGCCCAAGAAGGCGAGTGGCTGCGCTACAACTCACGCGGCCAGCAATTCACCCGGCAGAAGCCCAACCTGCAGGCCACGGCAATTGCCATGGCACAGACGCTTCTCCACTTCATCCAGGCGCAGGGCTATGGCCTGCCCGAGGTCTTGCCGGTGCTGATGTTCAGCAACGCACGCGCCCACGTGGACGCGGTCAATCCCACGGCACGCGTTGTGGTGACCGACGCCGTCGACCACTTTGTCAGCACGATCTTGCAGCAGCAGCCGATCATGGATGGCGAAGATATCGGTTTGCTGGTCAAGGCGCTCACCGATCCCCCCAAGCCCGCCGAAGAACTGGCCCCGCTGCCGGCCTCGGCCGCCGTGGAGCTGCCGCCGGCCAAAGCCTGGGAACAGGCGAGCGGCACTGCCTTGCAGCCCACGCGCAAGGTGAAGCTGCGCAAGCGCCCGCGGCGCTATGGCGGGATGACGCTTACTCAATGGACCACCCTCGCCGTTCTGGCAATCCTGGCACTGATCATGCTTGCGGTACTCGCCGCGGTCGTGCTGGGAGACCTGTCCGGCGGCTAGCCGGCGAGCTGGTGGAGCTTGCAGCCCTTCCTGTCGATCGTCATTCCAGCGCTGAACGAAGAGAGCCGGCTCCCAGCAAGCCTGGACAGCATCCTCACCTTCCTGCACGCACAACCTTTTCCGGCGGAGATCCTGGTTGTCGACAACGGCAGTCACGACCGGACCCACGCGCTGGCGCGCGCGTACGCCGATAGGCACCCGGAGCTGCACGTGCTGCAGGAACCCCGCCGCGGCAAGGGGGCAGCCGTGCGCTGCGGAATGCTGGCGGCCAGGGGTGAGTACCGCTTCATCGCCGACGCTGATCTTTCCATGCCCATCGAACAGGTCCTGCGCTTCCTTCCGCCGCAACTGTCGGATGTGGACATCGCTATCGCCTCGCGCGAGGTTCCCGGCGCGGTGCGCTATGGCGAGCCGTTCCACCGCCACCTGATCGGGAGGGGTTTCAATCTGCTCGTGCGCCTGCTGGCGGTCCCGGGATTCCAGGACACCCAGTGTGGGTTCAAGGCGTTTCGCGAGCAAGCGGCTACCGACCTGTTCCAGGTGCAACGACTCGATGGATGGACCTTCGACGTCGAGGTTCTTTTCGTCGCCCTGCGGCGCGGCTACCGCATCGCCGAGGTGCCGATCCCCTGGACCTACAACCCCGGGAGCCGGGTGCGCGTGCTGAGGGACTCGATCGCCATGCTGCGCGATCTGTTCCACATCCGCCGCCTGTGGCGGCAGGGCGCCTACGCGGCGGGGGTGCGGCCTGAATAGCTTTCCCGACCTGCGCCACGAGCGTGCCCTCTGCCGCCAGGGCTGCCAGCACATCGTCGGCATTGACGAGGTGGGACGAGGCGCCTGGGCGGGGCCGGTCGTGGCGGCGGCGGTGGGCCTCCCCTTGGAAAGCCGCCAGCTTCGCCGCTTGCTGCGCGGCGTACGCGATTCCAAGCAGATGGCGCCTCAGCAGCGCCTGGCCTGGGAGCCGCGCATCCGCCAGGTCGCCTGGGGGTGTGCCGTCGGCGAAGCCAGCGTTGAGGAGATCGACGCCCTGGGGATTGTCCCGGCGACCCGACTGGCCATGCTGCGGGCTGCAATGGGGCTGCAGCCCTCGCCCGACGGCCTGCTGATCGACTACCTCCGACTTCCCGACCTCCAGCTGCAGCAGGTGGCACTCAAGTTCGGCGACCAGCGCTCGCTCTCGATCGCGGCGGCTTCGGTGGTGGCCAAGGCTCACCGCGATCGCCTGATGGTCGAGCTCGGCCGCAACCATCCGGGCTACGGCCTGGCCGACAACAAAGGTTACGGCACAGCGGCCCACCGGGCCGGCCTGGTCCAGCAGGGTCCATGTGAAATCCATCGCCGGAGCTTCGCACCGATTGCCGGCTGCCTGCAGGGGACGGCAAGCTGGCCTGCAGCCCGGGGCGCGAAGCTGGATAACTCGCTCATGACGAAAGTAACTTGATGGCCCCTCCCTGCCGGGATAAGGTCATCGCTTGGGGATCCACCCTGGGCGCGTTGGCCGGGGGTTGAGCCGGCCCTCCGCGGAGCTTACAGCGTGTCGTTGTCGAAGTTCTTCTCGCCCCGTTCGGTCGCCGTGATTGGTGCCTCGACCGATCCCAGCAAGCTTGGCCATGCCGTCCTGCACAATCTGGTTCACGGCGGTTTCTTCGCCGATGGGCGCAAGGTTTATCCCATCAACCCCAAGGCCACAGCCATCCTGGGCCAGGCTGCCTTCCCGTCGGTCGAGGCCGTGCCGGATCCGATCGACCTGGCGGTGATCGTCGTTCCCTATCTGGGCGTGCTCGCTGCGCTGCAGACTTGCGTGCGCAAGCAGATTCAGGCCGTGGTGATCATCACCGCCGGATTCCGTGAGGCCGGCCTGGCGGGCCTGGAACGCGAGCAGGAAGTGCTTGACCTGGCGCGGCAGAACGGCATCCGCCTGATCGGCCCGAACTGCCTGGGGGTGATTGACACCAACACGCCGCTCAACGCCTCGTTCTCTGCCGGCAATCCGCCTTCGGGGCCGATGGCGTTCATGTCACAGTCCGGGGCATTGGGAACGGCCATTCTGGACTGGGCGCAGGCCGGGCGGCTGGGCCTGAGCAAGTTCGTCTCGCTCGGCAACAAGGCAGACGTCAGCGAGATCGACCTGCTCGAGGACTGGGGCAAGGACGACGCCTCGCGCGTGATCCTGTGCTACATCGAAGGCGTTTCCGATGGCCAGGCGTTCATTGAAGTTGCCCGGCGAACTTCGAAGAAGAAACCGATCGTCGCCATCAAGTCCGGCGTGACGCAAGGGGGCGCCCGCGCCGTGTCGTCCCACACCGGTTCGCTGGCGGGATCCGAGCAGGCGTATCAGGCCGCCTTCCGTCAGGCAGGGATCGTGCGCGCCAACACGCTCGAGGACATGTTTGACTACGCCATCGGTCTTGGTTATCTGCCACCCCTGCGCGGCGACCGGATTGCGATCGTCACCAACGCCGGCGGCCCGGGCATTCTGGCCACCGATGCCCTCGAGCGCGCGGGGCTCAGCCTGGCGCGCTTCACGCCCGAGAACCTGGCCGCCCTCAAACATGGCCTGCCCGATGCCGCCTCCGCCTCAAACCCGGTCGACGTGCTGGGCGATGCCCGCGCCGACCGTTACCGCTTCGCCCTGGCGGAAGTGGTGGCCGACCCGAACGTCGACGCCTTGATGGTGATCCTGACGCCGCAGGCGATGACCGAGATCGAGCCCACGGCGCAGGCGGTGATCGATGTTGCGGCTGCGGCGACCATCCCCGTCATCGCCTGCTTCATGGGCGAATCCCGCGTGGCGCCTGCCGCGGCAATGTTCAAGGCTCGCCGCTTGCCCAACTTCCCCTTCCCCGAGCGGGCGGCTTCGGTGCTCAAGGCAATGAGCACCTATCGTCAGTTCGCTGCCGAGCCGCTCCCAGACCTCGAGCGCTTTGCCATCGATCTTCCTGCCATCCGGCAGGTGTTCGACCGGGTGCGGGCGGAGGGACGGGTCGCCATCGGCGACGCTGAAGCGCGCGACGTCCTAACCGCCTGCGGCCTGACCATCCCGCCTTCGGAGCTAGCTGAGTCGCCGGATCATGCGGCCGAGATCGCGGGCCGGATCGGCTTTCCGGTAGTGCTCAAGATCGCCTCGCCGGACATCCTGCACAAGACGGATGTCGGTGGGGTGAAGGTCGGACTCGAAACCCCCGGCGACGTGCGCGATGCCTTCGATCTGATCACCTATCGCGCCCAGCGCTACCTGCCGGATGCGCGCCTGTGGGGTTGTCTGGTGCAGAAGATGGCGCCGCCGGGGATCGAGGTGCTGCTGGGCATGAATCGCGATCCGCAATTCGGCCCGCTGGTCACCTTCGGCCTAGGCGGGATCTTCGTCGAGGCCTTGAAGGACGTCGCCTTCCGCGTGGCGCCCTTCGCCCGGCGTGAGGCTGAGCAGATGCTGACTGAAATTCGCGCCCAGGCGATCCTTGACGGGGTGCGCGGCAAGCCGCCAGCCGACAAACCGGCGCTGGTCGACGCCCTGCTGCGGATCAACCAGCTGGTTTCTGAATTCCCCGAGATCTCCGAGCTCGATATCAACCCGTTCATCGCTTATGAAGCCGGCAGCGGCGGCATCGCCATCGACATGCGCCTGGTGCTCGCCTCGGACGATCACCCGAAGCAGCATGCCGTAACTGGCCCGCCCAGGAGTGAAGCATGAAGGCGCTGTATGTGACATCGGTTGAGCACTACATCGGCAAGACCGGGTTGTGCTTGGCACTTGGCAAGCAGATGCAGGCGGACGGCCATCGCGTGGGTTATCTCAAGCCGGTCAGCACGCAGCCCTGGCGCACCCCGGACGGTGCGCTGGCCGACGAGGATGCCGCCTTCGTGCAGAAGGTGCTTGGGCTGGAGACGCCGCTGCCGGACTTGGCCCCGGTGATTGTCACCTCATCCTTCCTGCGCGAACGCCTGAAGGGCACCGGCGCGAATGACCTGTTAGAGAAGGTGAAACGCGCCGCGGCCCTGGCAGCCGAGGGCAAGGATGTGCTGTTGCTGGAGGGGGGCGCCAGCCTGCGCGAGGGGTATGCCATCGGTCTCTCCAACCTCTGCCTGGCTGAGGAGTTCGACGCCGCTTCGGTGGTACTGATCCGCTTCCGCCGCGAGATGCAGATTGTTGATGACGCACTCACCGCGCAGCTTCGCCTCGGCCGGCAATTGCTCGGGGTGATCTTGAATCAGGTGCCCGAGGATGCCCTGGCCTTCATCGAGAACTACGCCCGGCCATATCTGGACTCCCGGGGCACGCCGATCCTGGGCGCCCTGCCGTCCATCCCGCTGCTCTCGGCCTTGAGCGTCGGAGAGCTGGTCTCGATCCTCGAAGCCGAAGTGCTGACCCGCCAGTACAACCCGGACGCCTTGTGCGAGCGGTTCACCATCGGCGCCATGACGGTGGAAGCTGCCCACTCTCGCTTCCGCCGCCAGAAGCACAAGGCCGTGATCACCGGCGGCGACCGGGAGGACATCATGCTCGCCGCCCTGGAGACTTCCACCCGCGTCCTGATCCTCACCGGGAATATCCACCCCAGCCCGCTGATCATCCAGCAGGCGGAGGCGCTCGATGTGCCGATACTCCTGGTCAAGCAGAACACCATGGAGACGCTGAACGCCATCGAGCGCGTCTATGGCAAGACGCCGCTCGGCGCGCCGGAGAAGCTGGAGGCGTTCATGGAGCTGGCGCGCGCACATGTCGACATGGGCGCCATCTATCGGGGGATGGGTCTGGGCTAGCCGGCGAGCTCGCGGCGCACCTGTGGGGGTTGCAGCAGCCAGATGGTGAAGGCCGTGCCCTGGCCGGGTGCACTGCACAGCGTGATCCGGCCGGCATGGCGACGCAGGATCTCCTGACAGATCGCCAATCCCAGCCCGGTCCCGGGAACGCCCAGTTGCCGGCTGGCTGCACCGCGGAAGAATCGCTCAAACACCCTCGCCTGCTCCTCCGCCGGGATCCCCGCGCCCGTGTCGGCCACGGTCAGCGTCACCCAGGGCGAGCCGTCCGCCGCCTCCACCTTCGTGGAAACCCGGATTGCACCGCCCTCCGGCGTGTAGTTCATGGCGTTGGTCAACAGGTTGGCGACCACCTGGCTGAGCATGTGCTCGTCGAAGTAGATCAGCGGCAGGTCTGGCTGCGGCTCGAACTGCAGCTGAATGGCGCGGTCAGCCAGCAGTCGCCGGCGATCGTCCACCAGGCTGCGGGCCATGATGTTCAGATCGACCGGGCGAGGGGCCATGCTGGCCGTCCCGGCGTCCAGCCGCGAGATCGAAAGCAGATCCTCGATCAGGTCCACCAACCGATCGGTCTCGCGGTTCAAGGTCGCCATGTAGGCTTGCGCCTTCTCCCCTTTCGCCGTCGCCAGCAGCTCCAGGTACAGGCGGATGTTGGTAAGCGGCGTGCGCAGCTCGTGCGACACATCGGCCACGAAGCGCGTCTTGAGTTGATCGGCTTCGCGTGCCGCCTGCAGCGCCTCGGCGAGCTTGGCTGTGCGCTCCGCGACCATGTTCTCCAACTGCGAGGTGTACTGGCGCAGCCGGTCGTAGAGGGCGGCGTTCTCAATCGCCACTGAGAGCTGATCGGCGAGCAAGGTCAGCACACGCAGGTCGCTCACCGTCAGGCCGC
>JBFYRF010000033.1:0-14161 GCA_041302385.1 Anaerolineales bacterium
TCACCCACATCCTGCTGCGCCGCGATGAAATGGTGCTGATGGACATGTACGCCGGTGTCGAACATCTGGGCCGGGCGACGGGCGACGCGGTCGATGCCATGCTGATCGTGGTCGAGCCGACAGAGCGCAGCCTGGGGACGGCAGCCCAGATCAAGAAGCTCGCCGAGGATCTGCGTATGCTGCGCTTGTTCCTCGTTGGCAGCCGCGTGCAAGGTGAGGCGGATCAAGCCTTCATTCGCCAACGCTCCCCCGGCCTGCCGGTGCTGGGCTTCCTCCCTGAGGACCCGGGTGTGCGGGAGGCCGATCGCTCCGGCCTGCCCGCCTTCGACACCTCGCCAGCGCTGGCCGAGGCGGCGCGCGCTATCGCACAGGAACTGCACCAGCTTCAAGCGTAGCCGCCGATCGCTGCCCCGGTTCCTCTGCGACGCCTCATCCATTCTGGCAACCCGGGTCTCGAGCGTGCCGGGCCGTAGCCGGTAGAATGGAGATCCGCCGAGCGGGCGCCATGTTGATCAAGGCACCGCCTTCCGGAATCAGTATCCCCTGCCGCAGGAGAGCAGCATGAGCGACCCCCAGGCAATCGATCCTCTCCAGTCCAATCCATGCCTTTGTCTGGGAGGATCCTCTCACCGCCTGCTCCTTGTGCTCGGCCTTGCGTTGCTCATCAACCTCGTGCTTGTCGCCCCTGACCTTATGCCTCAACTCACGAGCCTCGGGGCTTTCGATGAAGCCAAGTACGTCGACAGCGGCAGGAGCCTTCTCCTGGGAGAGGTCCGCGATCTTGCCTGGGGACCGTTGGTGGGGGTTCTGTACGCGCCGCTGCACCTCGGGCTCCATGGTCTGGCACATGGATTCCTGCTCCAGGCGTGGGCCGGCCGATTTCTACTTTACACCGCGCTGTGGGTGAGCACCCTCTTTCTTGGGACGGCCTTCAGGCGCTATGTGCACCTCCTGACGATCACCGGGGTCCTGTTCGTCAGCCTGCCGTTCTTCTTCGTTGTTCAGAATCAGAGTGATGCGCTCTTCGTCGCCCTGTCCAGTGTCGGGTTGGCCTGTCTCCTCAAGTACAGGCTTTCCGGCCAGATCGTGCTGCTGACCTGGGCCTCGACGGCGGTAGGGCTGGCAGTATTGTGCAGGATCGAGGGCATCTTGCTGGTGCCGCTGCTGCCCGCCCTGGCGTGGGCCTTTAATCGGAAAGAAGGCGAGCAGCGCAGGCGCCTGATCCGCGCACTTGCCCCGAGCTTGCTCATCCTTGTCGCATACCTTGTGAGCGTGCGACTATCGACCGGAACCTTCGAGCTGGGGATCGCCGGCAAGTCCTGGGATTCCTTCGAAGTCAACCAGTCGGTGCTGACCGACGGAGATCTGCAGCTGGCACGCAAAGAGACGCGCAGGCTGTTTGGCACCGCCGAAGAGAACAACGGCTCGGTGCTGCGCGCCATCCTGCGAAATCCTCTCGCCTTCGTGGAGCGCATCCGGGCAAACACCCTGGCCGCGGGCGAATATTACCTGACGTTCTTCGGGAAGCGGCTCGGCGCGGCCATTCTCCTGCTAGCGGCCTGGGGGGTGGTGGCTATTCTGCAACGGCGTGAGGCTTGGCTGCTGGCGGTCCTGGGAGTGTGGTCAGTTCCGGCACTCGTGTCCCTGGGATTCCTTGTACGCCACCTTGTGCCCCAAGTCAGCCTGGTCATTCTGATCCTGGCCGCCATCGGGGTGGAGCAGGTGTTCCGTCCAGCACGACAGCCCCACCCGGCAATCGCCATGCTCGGCTCTGCGATCCTGCTGACGACTGCGGGAGCCGTCGCCGGCCTGCCGGCGTTTACTGCTGCTGGCTTCGTCCTCGCAGCCGCCATGGGGTTGCTGAGGGCCATCGGTCCCACGCTGGACCGTTCAGAGATGCGGCTCCCCACTTCCCTGCTGATCTTACTTGCCGGCGCGCTCATCCTGCGCGGCCCATACTCCTTCCCGGACTTCCCCCCCCTCGGACAGTCGCCCAGGGACAGAGCTCTGCTTGCCCTGGCGCAGGCCATTCCGGCCGGATCGCCAGTGCTGGTGGGCGCACCGCTGCCGGCCCTGGCGGCCGGGATGATCGATATCCGGCTGGCCGATGATCTCAGGCAGCCGTCGCGGGCTGGTCTAGACGCGGCCTTGCGCGCACAAGGCGTTCGCGCCATCTACCTCGACCGGGGCTACCCGATCCGCCCGGGTGAGATCGAGACCTGGGTCCGTGAGGGGATTGGCACACGCTACCAGCTGATCTACCTTGATCGCGACCAAGGCATCCAGATCCTTCTCGTGGATCCAGATCCCGCCCAAGGCTGAGAGTTGGCGCGGTGGCGACAACGCTTCATCGATCGGCAGTTTTGAACTGCCCGCAGCCATGCGGCCGAGGAACGAAACTGGAGACTGCTGCCAGGGGTGGTTCGTCCAGGCGCTGCCGGACACCCTATGCTTCCCGCGCGGGCAAGAGATCGATGGGGTCTCGGCTGGCATCCCGCACAGCCCGAGAAGTCGTAGGTGGGCTGGGTCTTTTCCGACACAGTCCCGATGAGATTCATCACGCCTGCGGCTCAATCGCTCGGGGAGGGATCCGGCCACGACAATGGCCGAACCCAACGGCAAACTGACGACTGCCAGCCGGATTGAGGCATGCCAGGTGAGCGTGAGCAGTTGTCGCGTCGGAGATGGATAGCGGTTAGCAGATGCGCGGCAGCATTTCGCCAGCCAGAGTGTCGACAAGGCGCGTGCCGCCGATCGCGGTGCGCATCAGCACCCGGCCAGCCGGCCCGGCGCGCACCACGCCGATCTGCACCGAGCCCTCGCCGTAGCGCAGTGAACGCAAGACCTTGAGCGCCGCCTCAGCCCGCGCCTCGGGCAGCACGATCAGCGCCTTGCCCTCGTTGGCCACATACAGGGGATCCAGCCCCAGCAATTCGCATGCCGATTCGACGCATGGGTTCACCGGGATGCCGGTCTCGTCAAGCTGGATCGCCACGCCACTCTGACGGGCGATCTCGTTGAGGGCGGTGGCCACCCCGCCCCGCGTCGGATCGCGCAGCACGTGTACTTCTGGCTCGGAAGACAACAGGGCTTCAACCAGTCGGTTGAGTGGAGCGACATCCGAGAGTACATCGCTCTCCAGCGCCAGCCCGCCCCGCGCCGTGAGCACGGCGATGCCGTGGTCGCCGATCGGGCCGGTGAGCAGTACGGCGTCGCCCGGCTGTGCGTTTTTGCCGGAGATCTCCCGCCCGGGCGGCACCCAGCCCAGTCCACTGGTATTGATGAACAGGCCGTCGCCCTTGCCGCGTTCGACGACCTTCGTGTCGCCGGCGAGGATACGGATGCCGGCCTCCTCGGCCGCCAGGCGCATCGACTCGATCACTCCCTGCAGCGTGGCGATCAGCAGGCCCTCCTCCAGGATGAAGCCGGCGGTCAGGCCGAGCGGCCGGGCGCCGACCATCGCCAGATCGTTGACCGTCCCGCAAACGGCCAGGCGTCCGATGTCGCCGCCGGGAAAGAAGAGCGGGGCGACGATGTGCGAATCGGTGGTCAACGCCAGCCGTCCACCGGCAGGCAGATCGAGCAGCGCCGAGTCGTCGCCGGCCAGCAGCGGCGCGTTGTCGAAGGCGGCATAGAACAGGTTGCGCACCAGGTTGTGGGTCATGCTCCCGCCGCTGCCGTGGCCGAGCACGATCTGCTCGTCGTGGCGCAGCGGCACCGGGCACACCGGCCCCTGCATCGTCCCTGCTTCCTGCCTGGCGGGCTTGGCTGGCTTTGCCACTTCTCGTCGTCCTTCAGGCGGCCGTGTCAGCGAAACGGCCATAGCGGTAGTAGGCGGCACACGCGCCTTCGGAGGAAACCATCGTCGCACCGAGAGGGTGCTCGGGAGTGCACAGCCCGCCGAAGGCCGCGCAATCCGACGGCTTCTTGCGCCCCTGCAGCACCAGCCCGGCGATGCACTCCGGCGACTCGATCGGTTGGATACCGGAGACGTCGAAGCGATGCTCGGCATCCAGGTCAGCATACTCCGACCGCAGCCGCCAACCGCTCATCGAGATCGTCCCGATGCCGCGCCAGGCGCGGTCACACTCCTCGAACACCTGCCGGATCACGGCTTGCGCCGGCTGATTGCCCGCCTCGGTGACAGCCCGGCTGTAGGCATTCTCGACATGGGCCTGACCGGCCTCGAGCAGTTGCACGGTGCGCAGGATCCCCTGCACCAGGTCCAGCGGCTCGAAGCCGGTGACCACGATCGGCACCCCGAACTCGCGGGCCAGCGGCGGATACTCCCAGTAGCCCATCACCGCCGAGACATGCCCTGCCGCCAGGAAGCCCTGGACCCGATTGCCCGGAGAGGACAGGATGGCGCGGATGGCCGGCGGCACGCGCACCTGCGACACCAGAAGGCTGAAGTTGCGCAGGCCGAGGGCGCGCGCCTGCACCGCAGCCATGGCGTTGGCGGGTGCTGTGGTCTCAAACCCGATGGCGAAGAAGACAACCTGTCGTTCTGGGTTCTCCCGTGCCAGGCGCACGGCGTCCAGCGGGGAGTACACCACGCGCACATCGCCTCCGGCAGCACGCACATGGAACAGGTCCTGTCCGGAGCCCGGGACGCGCAGCATGTCGCCGAAGGAAGCGAAGATCACTTCCGGCCGGCTGGCGATCGCCAGCGCCTTGTCGATCAGCTCGAGCGGAGTGACGCACACCGGGCAGCCCGGGCCATGCACCAATTCAATCTCCCTGGGCAGCAGTTGGTCAAGGCCGTGGCGCACAATGGCGTGCGTCTGGCCTCCGCAGATCTCCATGATCACCCAGGGCTGGCGGGCCGTGCGGCCAATCTCTTCCAGCACAGCGCGGGTCAGGGATGCGTCGCGGTACTCGCTGAGGTACTTCACGCCGGCTCACTGTCCTCGAGGTCAAGCTCACCAATCTGGCGCAGCGTGTCCAGCGTGGCCATCGCCTCGCTCTCGCTGAGCAGGCTGATGGCAAAGCCGACGTGAATGATGGCGTAGTTGCCGAGCTCGGCCTCGGGCACGTAGGTCAGGCAGCACTCGCGCACGGTGCCGCCAAAGTCCAGCCGTCCCATGCGCAGGCCGCCGCTCTCATAGATCTCAAGGATCCTCCCGGGAATTGCCAGGCACATTCAACCCACCTCCATTCAAACTCCACGCCGGCCGCGTCCGCTCGTCGGCCTGCCCGGGCTCAGCTCGCCGCCAGGCGGGCCGCCGCTACCGCCACCTGTCCCAGCGCCACGCCCCCATCATTCGTCGGAACCTTGCGGTGCAGCAAGACCTCGAACCCACGCGCCTGCAATGCCGGAACGGTCATCTGCAGCAGAGACACATTCTGCCATACCCCGCCGCTGAGTGCGACGGTCGAAACCGCCGACTGTGCCCGCACCCGCCGGCAGACCTCGACCACGGCCTCGGCCACGCCACGGTGGAAGCGGGCGGCCATCACTCCCACCGGACGACCCGCCCGACGATCGGCGACCAACTCTCGCAGGGCCGGGGCCGGATCGAGCACGCCGTCGTCGTCGAAGTCCAACATATAGGCGCCGAGCTCCGCAGGATCGATCAACGCCTCCAGCTCGATTGCCGCCTGCGCCTCGTAGTTCACCTGCTGACGCAGCCCGGCAAGCGAAGCGACGGCGTCGAACAGTCGACCCATGCTCGAGGTGAGTGGCTGAATCGCCGCCAGCCGAGAGCCTTCGTCCAGCATGGAGGCGACCGCAACCAGCCCCGGCTCGCCGGCAGCCTGCACGCATTCCAGATCGCGGTCCCAGGGGACACCGGCCGCCTGAAGCCAGGCCAACGCCATGCGCCACGGCTGGCGAATGGCAGCCTCGCCGCCGGGCATGGCGACCGTGCGCAAATGACCCAGGCGCTCGAATCCGGCATAGCCGGCGAGCACGATCTCCCCGCCCCAGATCGTGCCATCCTCTCCGTAACCGGTGCCATCCAGCGCCACGCCAAGCACCTGGGCCTGCAGCGGAAGCCCATGCTCAGCCATGACGGCGGCGATGTGGGCATGATGGTGCTGCACACCGATCAGCGGAAGGTCCTCACGCTGCGCCCGCTCCTGCGCGTAACGCGTCGCCAGGTAGTCCGGGTGCAGATCACAGGCGATCGCCTCCGGGCGCACGCGGAAGAGCCGCTCCAGGTGAGCAATGCCAGCCTGATAGGACTCGAGCGTCTCGAAGTTTTCCAGGTCACCGATGTGCTGACTGAGGAACGCGTAGGCCTGGCGCGTCAGGCAGAAGGTGTTCTTGAGCTCGGGGCCAGCGCCCAGAATGGAGGGTGGCGCCCAGGGAAGGTGGACAGGATACGGCGCAAACCCGCGCGAGCGCCGCAGCGGATACTCGTGGTTCTCAAAGGCGCGCACAACCGAATCGTCGCAGCGGACATGGATCGGCCGGTCATGCATCAAGAAGGCGTCCGCCAGCGCATGCAGCGATTGGCGGGCCTGGTCGTTGTCGGTGGCGATGGGCTCTTCGCTGAGATTGCCGCTGGTCAGGACCAGGGCCTGCGGGAAGCCTGGCTCCGCCTCGATCAGCAGGTGATGCAGCGGGGTGTAGGGAAGCATGACGCCGAGGGTATTCTGACCCGGGGCAGCCGCGGCAGCGATGGCGGAGTCTGGCCGCCGCCGGCAGACAACAATCGGCCGCTCCCAACCGCTCAACAGCTTGCGCTCGGCCTCCCCCAGCAGGCAATGCCGCTCGATCGCCTGCAGATCCGGCAGCATCAGGGCGAAGGCCTTGTCGACGCGTAGCTTGCGCTGGCGCAGCCGGTCGACCGCATCGGCATTGAGCGCATCGACCGCCAGGTGAAAGCCGCCCAGGCCTTTGATGGCGACGATCGAACCCCCGGCCAGCAGGCGTCGCGCCGCTTGGAGCGCGGCCTCGCCGGCGTGCGTTTGCTCCCCCCGTGACTCGAGCCAAATCCGAGGCCCGCACGTTGGGCAGGCCACCGGTTGGGCATGGAAGCGGCGATCGGATGGGTCGCCGTACTCGGCAGCACACGCCGGGCACAAATCGAAGGTCCGCATGGTGGTGTTAGGGCGGTCGTAAGGGATGTCGGTGATGATCGTGAAGCGCGGGCCGCAGTTGGTGCAGTTGATGAATGGATAACGATAGCGGCGATCGGTCGGGTCGCGCAGCTCGCGCAGGCAGTCCTGGCAGATCCCGACATCTGGCGCGATTGGCTGGAACGACTCAGCGTCCGGCTGCGAGGCGAGGATCGAGAAGGCGCCGAACCCTTGCGCATGGCTGGCCTCGGCCGCAATCTGGTCAATGCGCGCCAGCGGGGGCGCCTCCCGGGACAAGCCATCGACAAACGCCTGCAACGCCACAGGGGAGCCGTCGACCTCGATCTCGACGCCTCCGGCCGTGTTGCGCACCCAACCGGTCAGCGCCAGGCGTTGGGCCAGCGCATAGACGAAGGGCCGGAACCCGACTCCTTGCACAACGCCGGTGACGTGGATCCGAAGCCCCTGGACCTCGTCCGGGGCCTGCACGCTGCGGCCGCTCATCGGCGAGGCGGCGCCGGTCGCGGGTGAGTCCGCTGGAACTGGCGCACTTCGGCCTCAATCCAGCCCAGCCAGGCCGAGAGACCCTCCCCGGTGCGGCACGACAGCGCGAAGGTGACCACCCCCGGATTGAGCGCCTGCACTCCCTGCTGAAAGAAGGCCTGGTCAAAGTCCACGTAGGGCAAGAGGTCGGTCTTGTTGAGCACCAGGGCTTCGATCCCACGGTACATCCCCGGGTACTTGTGCGGTTTGTCGGCGCCTTCGGGGACCGAGGCGATCAGGACATTCTTGTGGGTCCCGAGCGCAAAGCTGGCCGGACACACAAGGTTGCCCACGTTCTCGACGATCAGCAGATCGAGGCTCCCCAGGTCGAGCCGTTCAAGCGCCGTTTGGATCATCACCGCGTCCAGGTGGCACTCCCCGCCGGTGTTGATCTGCACCGCCGCCGCGCCGGCCGCGGCGGCTCGATCGGCGTCCAGGCTGGTGGCGATGTCACCGTCAATCACGCCCAGGCGGAGGGACCTATTGAGCGCCTGCAGGGTGCGCTCGATGAGCGACGTCTTGCCGGCGCCAGGGGAAGCCATCAGGTTGAGCGAGAACACACCCGCCTGGTCGAGCGCCTGGCGGTTAGCCGCCGCTAGCCGTTCATTGGCGCCGAGGATGGCTTCGCCGACTGCCACGCGTTCCGTCATTCGCTCTCCATTCGAGTGCCGGGCTGGGTGACCGGCTCGATGGCGATCGACTCGAGCTGGAACTGATCGCCGGTTAGCAGCCGGATTCGGCTGCTCCCGCAGCCCGGGCAGAGCAGGCTTGCCTCGGTTGGGGAATACTCATGCCCGCAGTCTCCACAGGCAGCACGCGCCGGGATGCGTTCGAAGTGCAGCTGGGCTCCTTCGGCTGGCGTCCCTTCGGCCACGATGTCCCAGTAGAACTGGACCGAGTCATCGACAATCGAAGACCATTCCCCGATCACCAGATACAGATCGGTGACCCGCTGCGCCCCGGCCGCCTGGCCGTGCCGCAGGGCAATTTCCAGCAGGCTCTGGGTGACCGACAGTTCGTGCATCTCCACCTACAGCTCCCTAGCATACCCCCCCGCCTGCACCCTGTGGAGTGGCATGTGTCACCCAATGGCCACGAATCTGGTCCACATTGAGCGCTCCATGGGCCTGCGCACAGCCCGTCCCGCCCCTCCCCTGCAATATGAGAATTGTATAAGTATTGTCGATATACTATTGACAATACCATGACATCCCGTAGAATCAGCTCAATCTACTCTTGGAGGAGTGAAGTGAAACGCCTAACGTTGATTTCGGGTTTGGTAATCGTAGGGCTTCTGGCAGCAGCCTGCGCTGCCCCGGCAACGCCGGCGCCTGTTGAGCCGGCGCCGGTTGAGCCGACGGCCGTGCCGGAAGCGATGCCGTCGATCGTCGATGTGGCGGTCAGCAGCGGGTCGTTCACCACCCTGGTTGGCGCCCTGCAGGCAACGGGCTTGGTCGAGGCGCTGGCCGGTGAAGGTCCATTCACGGTCTTTGCCCCGAGCGACGAAGCCTTCGCCAAGCTTCCGGCAGGCACGCTCGAGTCGCTGACGCCTGAACAACTGACCGATATCCTGCTCTACCATGTCGTCGCCGGCAAGGTCATGGCGGCCGACGCAGTGGCGCTCGATGGGCAGATGGTCGACACTCTGCTGGAAGGCAAGCAGCTGGCCATCTCAGTTGACGGCGGGTCGGTGATGATCAACGACGCCAAAGTTGTGACGGCGGATGTGGAAGCCGGCAATGGCGTGATCCACGTGATCGACAGCGTCCTGCTGCCGCCGGCGGAAGAATCGGCCGGCATGGGCCAGACCATCGCTGACATCGCTGCCGGGGACGAGCGGTTCTCGACCCTGGTCGGCGCGCTGGTCTCGGCCGGGTTGGTCGACGCTCTGAAGGGTGAAGGTCCCTTCACCGTCTTCGCCCCGACCGATGACGCCTTCGCCGCTCTGCCGGCTGGGACGCTCGAGTCGCTTACGGCTGAGCAGCTGAAGAACATCCTGCTCTATCACGTCGTTCCCGCCAAGGTCATGGCCGCCGACGCGATTGCACTCGATGGTCAGAGCGCCGGCACGCTGTTCGAAGGCGCCGAGATCGGGATCTCGGTCAAGGACGGTAAGGTCTTCATCAACGATACCGTGGAAGTCGTGATCACCGACATCGTCGCCGATAACGGCGTGATCCACGTCATCAGCGCCGTCTTACTGCCGCCGGCGGAGTAGCACTGCGCCGCATCCCGAACCCAATAGCTTACAGCGGGCTCCTGAGGAGCCCGCTGTCCGTTCCCGCCAAAGCGTGCAGACACAGACTGTGCATGCCCCAACAGCCTCCCGCGCAGGCGAGCGACGCCCGAAGCGCAACTGAGTGATGCTCGGTTCGGGGGGATCTCGCCCTTCAGCCAGCCACGTGGGAGCGCGGGTCCATTCGCCTGGCTTCCCGCCGGCGCAGGTGCCCCGGTGTACATTCTCCCGTGTCATCCCCGCGCAGGCGGGGATCCAGGGAGTACTCGCCGTCGAGTGAATGCCGCTGTGCGCCGCAGCATCTTCGCCTGGGCCCCTACCTGCCTCTGTCTGGGCACGGGCAGGCTCTGCAGGGGCAACGAGCGAGGCCTGTTAGCGCTCGATCACCTGACTGAGGCTGGCGATCACCACCGGCGTATTGGAGAGCGAGTCGTACATTTCCAGAAACCGCTCAACCTCCGGCCCCTGGGCGCGGCGCAGGTTCTCGGCCCAGCGGTAGCCAATGGACTGGTAGAGCAGTTCCACGGTCAGTGTCAGCGGAGCCTGGGCGGAGGGCAGCCGCAGCGCCAAGGTGACCCGATCACCCCCTGCGTCGAAGTTGGCGTCCTCCATCGCTTGGCCGCGCACCCGGATGTCTTCATAGGGCGCGGACTTCTCGAATCCCCAGGGCAGCAGGCGATTGTCCTTGAAGTAGCCGGCGGCGCTCAGCACCGAGCTGGTCACATCCTCCTCGGTGTCTTTGAGGATCGCCTCGTAGATCTGGACCTGCTCCGGCTGCACGATCGCCTGGTAGTGCGGCTCGAATGACGCCCCGTCCAGGTCGTTGTCGTTCTCGACGATCGAGCCATCGGGGTTCACCCCTCCCGATTCGAAGATCAAGTTCCCGCCGGCGTCCTCGACGGTGATGTGCAGCCAGGCGCGGCGGGAGGGAAAGCTGGTCGGCAGCTTGTGGCCCGCGTTATTCTCGATCACCACCTCCGCCGAAAGGTAGTCCCCGACGAGTTTGATCTCCTCCAGCGCGACAGTCGCCGTCTGCTCCTGCAGCAGCGCCAGCGTAGCGGCGATCGTCTCGTCAAACTGCGCCTCCGAGGCCGTCACGCCGAGCTCAGCGCCGAACGCCTTCAACATCTCCAACAGGAACACGTTGCCGCCCACCGTGCTGTGCTTCGACACCGGGCTGCGCAGGTTGGTGCTGGTGGCCGAGATACGTACGCCGCCCTCGGCCTCCGGCATGTGGCAATCCTGGCAGGCGGCGCTGTTGCGATACGAGCTGTAGAACCACTCGAGGTAAGTGACCTGTTCGGGGAACTCGCCAACAACCTCGCCCTCAACGTCCAGGATCGGCGTATACAGCGTGTGACAGGTAGCGCACATTTCGGAACGCGATAGGTGCAACCCCTGCAGCGGGATGTAACCGGACACGGTCTGCATCAGGGCGCTCTGGGTCTCGTCAATGTTGTAGGGACCGAAGGTTATCCGCTCGCCGACCGGCGTCTCCGGATCAATCACGAATCCGCCGTTGTAGCTCACGGGCAGGCCGAGGCCGTCCTCGCGGATCTGATGGCACAGCGCACAGGACACCCCGTCCATTGCCAGCGTTTGCAGCGGATTGTCCTGACGCAAGAAGCCTTCATCCAGCACCGCCGGCTCCTCGCCCTCCGCCTGCGCCGTAACATGCGCCATCGGCATGTGGCAGCGGGCACAGCTACCCTCGATCTCCTGACGCATCTCCGGCCGCAGCCAGACTTCCGCCCGGACGGAGGCCTGCCAGTACGGGTCACGCGCCGAGTTGGCCATGACCGTCGAACGCCACAGCCGGTCGGTCGAGACATCGTTGCCGCCTTCGTCCAGCATGCCGGTGTGGCATCCAGCGCAGGCGCCGGAGGCGGAGAACAGCTTGCCGCGCTCGGTCGGCAGCGGCGCCCCCTGCGGCGCCTCAGCTTGTGCCGTAGGCGTGACCACTGCCGTGGCGGTGGGCGGAGGGGTGTTCGTTGGACGGGCGAGCGTGGGCGGCGCGGTCGACGCCGGGGTGGCCGGCGCAGCGCACGCCGCCAGGAGTACCGCAACACCGGCCAGGATTGCCAGTTTCCACAATGCCGTGCTCACGTCTCCTCCTGTACTGCGCTTCAGCCGCCGCTGCGCGCGGCGACCTCTCGCTCCGGCGCGGCCCTTGGCCTACAGGACGAACCGGCCGTCGCGATAGACCACCTGCCCGTCGACGGTCACCTCGGACCCGCCCCGCATGTCGCAGATCAGGTCCCAGTGGATAGCGCTCTGGTTGTTGTTGCCTGTATCCGGGTAGCCGGCACCCAGGGCCAGATGCATCGTGCCCCCGATCTTCTCATCGAAGAGGATGTTCTTGATGTGGCGGTCGATGCCGAAGTTCAGGCCGAAGGCAAACTCGCCCAGGTAGCGCGCGCCGGAATCCGTGTCCAGCATACGCAACAGGAAGGCCTGGTTCTTCTCGGCCTTGGCCTCCACCACGCGACCGTTCTCGAAGCGCAGTTCGACGCCCTCGACCTCGTTTCCCTGATACACCGCCGGGAAGGTAAATCGCACCCAGCCGTTGACCGAGTCCTCGACCGGGCCCGTGAAGACCTCCCCATCGGGCATGTTGTGCTCGCCGGCGGCGTTGATGAAGTGACGATCCTTGACCGACAGCTCCAAGTCCACGTTCTCGCCGCGCACGGTGACCCGGTCGTGCCCGTTGAGGGCGGCGGCAATGCCCTCCTGCTGCGCCTGCACCTGCTTCCAGTACGCCACTGGGTCCGCTTCTGCGCTATCGACGTGGCAGGCGCGGTAGACGAAGCCCTCGAATTCCTCCAGGCTCATCTCAGCATCCTGGGCGTAGGCGTGAGTCGGGAAGAGCGTCGTCATCCAGCGCAACTCGCCGGCCGCGCCGCGGCGCATCTGTGTGCGCAGAATCCCGGCCAGGGCCTTTCGGCGCCGCGCCAGCTTGGCGCCATCGGCGCCGGTCAGGGCCTTGGTGTTCGACTGCGAGTAAATCCGAATCCGCGAGTCGAACTTCTCGTAGGCAAGCTCGTAGAAGGTGGCAGGATGATCCAGCTGCTCGTCGCTGGCGAGGGACAGGAAGTCCTCGTCAAAGCCGGTGCCGGTGATCATCCCCGAGAAGTTGACCAGCAGGTGCGGGTGACCGCCGGCTTTCAGCACCTCGACAAAGAGCGACCGGAGGAACGGCTCGGCCGGCGTCTCGCCGTACAGCAACACCCGATCCCCTTTGCCGATACGGGTGGAGTACTCGATGATCAATCGGGCCAGTTGCGCGGTGCGTGGATCCAGCATGAGCGCTCCCTGTGAGGTGCAGCCTCGGCCTGTGCATGGGGAACCGGATTATACCCTCGACGTTCATCCGACGACATCTCCCGGCGCCAGTCCCGCGTTCAATCCGCTTCCGGCACACTTGCCTTCAGCCAATGGGCGCCGGTCAGCCGGACGAAGTCCTCCCGGCGCAGCATCAGGTTGATCCCTCTCCGGCCGGCGCTGACCACGATCTCCTCCAACTGGAGCGCATGCTCATCGAGGTAGACGCCGAAGCCCTTGCCCAGCAGGCCCAACGCCGAGATCCCACCAGCCTTCAAGCCCGTGACCCGCTCTGCCGCCGCCCGATCAGCCATGGCGATTCGCTTGACCCCCAGGCCGGCCGCGGCCTGCTTCAAGTCGAGGCTGTGCCCCCCAGGGACCAGCACCAGCCCATATTCCGGTCGCCGCTTACCGGCCGGATCAGGGATCTCGACGACAAGCGTCTTGTAGACCTGCTCGGGCGGCAGCCCACAGTGTGCCGCCACCCCCAGGGCATCGTGGATGTTCTCCGGGAAGTAGAAGGGTGTGTAGGGGATGCCCTCGCGTTCGAGGGCGCGCATGCCAAGTGTCTTGTCCACAGGCTTTGACTAAGCCCAATCCTCTTCCTGCCCTCCAGGGGCCGGCTTCAACGCACCTGGCCGGCAGTCAGTATCCGCGCAGCCGCCTGGCGCGCGATCTGGACGGCGAAGTTGGTGCCGCGGTCCCACGGGTACACCTGGCTCATGCTGGCAAACCACAGCCCGTTGAGCGGCGTTTCGAGCGCAGGGACGTTGCGGGAGTGATTCAACCCGGGGACTGGCTGGGCGTAGGGCGTGCGGAACAGCCACGCGTCGCGCACCCACGCCGGAGCGAACTCCGGATTGAAGCGCTTTAACGCCGGAAGGAAACGCTCCAGCAGCTCTTCCTTGCTGAGCGAGAAGTACTCGTGATCTGGATCCAGGTAGTCGCCACAGTAGACGATGTGATCCCCGCCGAAGAACGTGGGGGAGACGAAGTTGGTGTGCTCGACCAGAGCCAGGAAGGGGAACCCCGCAG
>JBFYRF010000041.1:0-5839 GCA_041302385.1 Anaerolineales bacterium
CGGAAGGGGGTCATGGCGCCATCCGGCCAGGTGTTCATGTGCGGGCCGTTGTCGGTCGAGTACATGACAATGGTGTCCTCGGCGATCCCCAGCTCGTCGAGCAGGTCCAGCATCTGGCCGACCTGCTTGTCGTGTTCGATCATCACATCGTGGTAGAACGACTGCCAGCGCCCGGCCTGGCCCAGCACGTGCTCCGGCGGGTGGACGCGGAAGTGCATCCAGGTGGTGTTGAACCAGACGAAGAAAGGCTTGTCGTCGTTGTGAGCACGCTTGATGAAGTCCTGGGCGGCGGCTACAAACTCGGTGTCGCACGTTTCCATGCGTTTTCTGGTCAGCGGCCCGGTGTCCTCGATACGCTGCTTGCCGACGCGGCCCCAGCGCGGGTGTTCGGTGGGGTCGTCCTTTTCGGTGGCCCAGGTGTGCAGCACGCCGCGCGGCCCGAAGATGTCCTTGAATCTAGGGAAGTCGGCCTCGGGCGGATAGTCGACATGTTCTGGTTCTTCCTCGGCGTTGAGGTGATAGAGGTTGCCGAAGAATTCGTCGAAGCCGTGGGCGGTGGGCAGGTACTTGTTCCGGTCGCCGAAGTGGTTCTTGCCGAACTGGCCGGTGGCGTAGCCCAGCGGCTTGAGCAGCTCAGCAATGGTGGCGTCCTCGGCCTGCAGGCCGATGTCCGAGCCGGGCATGCCCACCTTGGTCAGGCCGGTGCGGTAGGGGTTCTGCCCGGTGAGGAAGGCGGAGCGGCCGGCGGTGCAGCTCTGCTGGCCGTAGGAGTCGGTGAAGCGCATCCCTTCATTGGCGATGCGGTCGATGTTGGGCGTCCGGTAACCCATCAGCCCTTCGCTGTAGCAGCTCAGGTTGGTGATGCCGATGTCATCCCCCCAGATGACCAGGATGTTCGGCTTTCCCTTGGGCATGGTGACCTCTCCTTTGAGTGTTCATTTGAGTGTTGATTCTCCGGAACGTGCGACGGGCGGACCGGTCCGTGCAGCCTTCGGTCACGCCGCATCGACAGGAGGCGCGCGTTGTACATCCCCCAGCCCGACCGCCGAGCGGCCCTGCGTAGCCGGCAGAGGCGGACTCGCTACATCGACCCGCGCCTGTCCGTGGCAGCGGCGGAACTTCAGCCCACTGCCACAGGGGCACGGATCGTTGCGGTGGACAGCCGCAAATGCTCGTACCAAGACCTCCATCACCTCACGCGCCTCTCGGCCCTGCCGCAACAGGCCCGCCATGAGCTTCATCCCGAAGGCGGCGTGCCGAAAGAAGGCCAGATACCCCTCGCACAGGTAGTTGAGACCCGGCTCGCCATCGGGCGTCGCAACGAAGCGGTTCTTGGGACACTCGCCATGGCAGGCGAAGCGCACGTCGCACTCCCGGCAGAAGCGCGGCAGCGTGTCACGCTTGTCCAGCCCAAACTGGATCTGCTGCGGCGAGGCCACCAGCTCGATCATATGCGTGTCCTGGATATTGCCCAGCAGATAGTTGGGCTCCACGAAGTGATCGCACGAATACAGATCCCCGTTGTGCTCGATGGCCAGCCCCGTGCCGCAGGTGGCATTGAAGACGCACATGCCGGAGTTGCCCAGGCCCAGCCAGTTGCTCAGCGCCGCCTCGAAGGTCTGCACATAGATCGTTCCCACGTCTCGGCGCACCCACTCGTCGAAGATCGTGCTCAGGAAGCGGCCAAACTGCTCCGGCTGCACTGAACGATCGGAGACGGTCGTCCCCTCCTGGTAGAGGGTCAGGCCATCGGCGTTGATGCGCTCCACGACCGGGATGAACTGCATCCAGGTCGTACCCACCTCGTCGCGCAAGAAGCGATAGACATCCAGCGGGTAGTCGCCGTTGACCCGGTTGACCGTGGTCAACACGTTGTAGTCCACGCCATGCTTCTGCAACAGCCGCAGCCCGCGCATGACCTTGTCAAAGGTCGGCTTGCCCCCCTTGTCCACGCGGTAGATGTCGTGCAGCGGCTGCGGGCCATCGATGCTGATGCCCAGCAAGAAGCCGTGTTCGGCAAAGAAGGCGGCCCATTCGTCGTCCAGCAGCGTGCCGTTGGTCTGCATCGTGTGCAGAAAGGTCATGCCCGGTCGCCGGTACTTCTCCACCAGCTCCATGCTGCGCCGGAAGAAATCCAGCCCCATCAGCGTTGGCTCGCCTCCTTGCCAGGCGATGTTGACGCTGTCCGTCCGGTGCGACTCGATGAGCTGGCGGATGTACTGCTCCAGCACCGGCTCGCTCATGCGGAACTGGCTGCCGGGGTAGAAGGCCTCCTTGTCAAGGAAAAAGCAGTAGGCGCAGTCCAGGTTGCAGACTGCGCCGGTGGGCTTGGCCAACAAGTGAAACGCCGGGGGGGCGCTTGCCGGCCGGGAAGGTAGAGGGTGGTCTGGCATCATTCCGGAAGGAGTCATGCCGCGATGGGCCTCCACCAACATGAAACCGACCGAGCAACGTCGCGGTTCATTGCTGGGCGCAGCCCCTGCCCCTTCCGTGTTGGTGGCCGCGGACGTTTCTGGCTCGCCCGCAGGAACGGACCCTGCGGGCGAGCATACGTAGACAGGTTCCTCCGGCTGCCAGCCGGTCAACCCAAGCCTATTTCCGCACGAACTCGATCTGTGCCGCACCCTCCGCATCCCGCAGGGTCAGGTTGGTGCCGCGAAGCTCATAGACAGTCGCGTTCTCCAACGCCGCCAGGTAGGCGGCTTCCTGTTCGGCCACGCCTTCCGGCTCAATGCAGGCCATCATGGTCGAGGCCAGTGGGCCGATCTGGATCTGCTTCGCCTCGGTTTCGAACGGGCCATTGTAGCGGTTGCAGCCGCCCGAGCCGCTGATGGTGCCGTCCTCTCCGAAGTCCGCAGTGATCTCCGTGCCCATGATCAGTCCGACCATCGCCTCCCGGCCGTTGTTGACGAACGTCGCCTGCCAGCTCGTGCCGGCCAGCTCCTGTGAGGCGGCGGTGAACACCAGCAGCGCCTGGCCACTGTCGTTCTTCAGCGTCAGCGTCTCACCGCTGATGCTGAAGGAGGCCGTGGCCTGCAGGGCCTGCATGAAGCTCGAAGCCTGCTCCATCACGGGTTCCTCGCAGGCCATCATCGTCGAGCCCATCCCTTGCCCGAAGGTGAGCTTGTCGCCCTCCAGCACGTACTCGCCGAAGTAGTTGTTGCAGCCATCACTGCCCGACACCTTGCCGCCCTCGAACTGGGCGCTCAGCTGGGTGCGCGGCAGGACCGACGTCTGCTCGCCATCGGCGTTGTAGTAGCTGTCAAGAACCCAGAAGCTGCCTTCCAACGGAACCCCCCCCGCCGCGGGCGCCGGAGCGCAGGCGGCAAGTAACCCCGTCATCAGCGCGGCGGCCAACACCATCACAATCCACTTGCCGTTCATACTCTCTTCTCCTTTGTGAGGATGCGTGCTCGCATCCATATACCCTGTGAAGACGCACGCCCGGGCGGCTAGGTTCCCGCGCAAGCCTGCCCAGCGGGAGCCTACGCCCCCCTCATCAGGGGCAGGCCGGACCGGGGATAACCGGGAGCGGTGCCATATTGCGGGTCACCACGAAACCGGCCGAGACCCAGGCCAGGCCTGAGCTGGCGACCTGCGCCGGGACGCGCACCTGGAACCACTCGCCACCCTGGCTAAGGCCGGTGATTTCGGCCGAAGAGCCTGGCGGAGCCACGGCCAGCACGGCGTGACACGTCCCCGGGCCGGTGCGCACGTTGATGAAATCGGTAGCCGTCGCCGCCGGGGCGCCGGCCGGCGGTGGCGGGGGCGTGGCCAGCACTGGCTTCGTGCCCGCGGCAACCACCGGGACGTCCTGGGTGTTGATCGCGTTCACGGTCGAGGCCAGAACCCAGCCATAGCCCACGCCGACGTTGCTCGGCTCAAGGCGCACGGCCCACCAGGCGCTGTCGTCGCTGCGCCCGATCACTCGCCCCGAAACTCCGGCCGGGGCAACACCGAACGCCGGCCAGTCCTCGGCCGGACCCGAGCGCACGAAAGTGTTCACCAGCGCGGTCGCCTGCGGGTCGCCGGGGCCGGGCGCCGGAATCGTGGTCGTGGGCGGGACGGGCGGGGTCGGCAGCGTCGGGACGTCCGCCACTCCGCTCACCGTGACCGCGCTTCCCACCACCCAGCCGTTCCCCGCAGGGGACACCGGCACACTGATCGCCCACCACAGGCCGTCCTCGCTCCTGCCGGTCACCTGCGCCGACCGCCCTCCAACCAGCCCGGCGTACACCACGTAGTTGGTGCCCGGCCCGGAGTAGACGAAGGTGTTGACATTGGCAACGGCGGTCGGACCGCCGGCGACTGCCGTCGGCATCACCGGTTGTACAGCCAACTCGGCCGGGGCCGCTGTCGGCACCGCCGCCGGGGGCGCCTGGGTAGGGACGGCGGCCGGAGGTTCCGGCGCTGGGGACGTCGGCGTGGCGGCTCCACCGCAGGCCGAGAGCAGCAGTCCCGCCATGAGGAGTCCGGCGGCGAGCGATATTGCTCGCCGGCGCGTGCCGGCCGCTTTGCGTTTGCTGATCATCTATCTGTCCTCCACTCTTGAGCTGTGCGTCGGGCCTGGCTCAGTCGGCCCTGGATTTCGTGATCCGAAGCGGGCAGTATACACCCTGGTGAAGAGCGCCCCGATGAGAAACACCTGAGCGGCGTAGTACATGCTGGCCAGCACCACAGCGTACGCGCCGGCGGCGCCGAAAGGCGTGGCGGTCACACCCGACCGCAGAAACCAGGAAAGCGTCTCCGCCCCGAGGGTCAGCACCACCGCCGCCAGCCCTGCGCCGATCCAGACGTCGCCCCAGGCGATCCGGGTGCGCGGGAGCAGCTTGTAGACCAGGGCGAGCGATACCGCGGTCACGACGGCGAACGCCAGCGGACCCAGCAGGCCGACCGAGAGCGGAACCGGAAACCATCGGCCGATCGAAGTGGCGACGACGCTGAAGAACCCTGTCAGGCTCAGGGCTAGCCCAATCAGCATGACCATCAGGAAGGCCAGCAGCCGCTGCCGGAGGACCGTCAGCGTAGTCCGCGTGGCTGGCAGGGGCACGTCCCAGATCGTATCCAAGGCGTTTTGCAGGTGAACGAACAGCCCCGTCGCAGCCCACAGGATGGCGCCGGCGCTGACCAGGAAGGCGATCCACGATCCGGTCTGGGAGGGCTTGTTGATGGCGGCGACCATGCTCTCCACCCAACGGGCTGCGTCCCCTCCGAGGATCAGTTCGATCCCGCTGTAGAGCTGTCCATCGAAGGTCAGCCTGCCAAAGAGAGTCTCCGCCACGCTGAAGGCGATGAAGATCACCGGTGCCAGGGCGAAGAAGGCGAAGTAGGCCAGAGCCGCAGCCAGCAGCGTGCGCCGCTCCAGCACCCAGGCCGAGTAAACAGCTCGCAGCAGGTCAAGAATTGGTCTGGCGCGCCTCATCCATCCCGCCCATCCATCGCACCCACCGCGTGCACAGCCCGCTGATGGTCGACGACTGGGTATGTCTTTGATCAGCCTGCCTCGCCGCCACCTGCCGAGTGTACTCCACTCCATTGCAGCCATCCTCCAACGCGGTCGGGCTTACGCTCAAGGCCACACGCACCGGGAGGTCCCTTTGCTGAGCCAGGGCATTGGCCGGCCAGGAACGGGTTTGGCTGGCGCGGGCCCAGGCCCACTCCGGGGAAGCGGAAGCGTCGACCGAGCGGCCAACAGGAGCAAGTCTGGGCAGAGCGGGCCCGGTCTGTCTGCTTGTGGCGGAGCACGGCAGCCCCGCGTTCGACGCAGATCAAGGCCGCAGCCCTCTGCGAGAGAGCTGCGGCCTCGGGTCAGACGCGTGCGAAGCGGCTCGGCAGCCGG
>JBFYRF010000052.1:0-4480 GCA_041302385.1 Anaerolineales bacterium
CCGCCAGCGGCGTCCGCAACGGCATCGAGGTGAAGGCGGCGGTGCGCACCCAGGCCGACGGCAGCGTACGGGTCGAATTCAACACCAGCGGCGACACGGCCGCCGACCCTACCCTGATCGAGCGCATCACCGCCCGCTACAACCAGCGCATGGGGCGTTAGGCGGCCAGCCAGGCGCGCGCGAGCTCGACCTCGCCGGGGCTGAAGTATTCGATGGGAAACGGCCGCATTCCCTTGGCGGTGAACGCGCTGGCCAGTTCTTCCCAGCGCCGGTCACCGATGATCGCCATCTTCTCGATAAATGGGTCGTTCTCCATGAACGACATATCGCTCCAGCCCTCGCCCGCCTGCCAGCCCTCAAAGCCCTCGGCGAGGATGAGCATGCACGCCCGGCCGTGCTCGCGCAGGCGCGGCGCGATCGCCGTGTGCAGCGCCGCGAGTTCGCTCGGCAGCAGCATGCCGCTGATGCGGGCGGTGAGGATGCCATCACGCCAATTCAGAATTTCTGCACTCATGATGTTTGCTTGTCCTCGATTTGTTTGATCGACGAGATCCGAGGCCGGGGCCGAACGATGATCTCGCTTGCAGATTTGCGGTCCGCCCCGCGGCGAGCCTAGAACAATCCAGCCTGGCGCATCCCCTCGGTCAGCGCCCGGGTCAACTCGGCGACCTGTGCGGTGGCGTCGCCTGTCTGGCTCGTCGTCGCGCTGGCCGTCCACATCACCCGGCCGCTGGCGACATCGACCAGCGTGCCGCTGGCTGCCAGCCCGGGCGCGCCCTGCGTGCCGCCGACCGGCATGCTCACCCCCACGCCGCCGCCGGCTCCGCTGCCGGAGTAGCCCCCCGACCCGCCCCAGCCGCCGATGCCGAAGCTGACCGAGGACATCGGGCTGGGCCGCCAGAAATCGGGTTTCAGTGATGTGCTGAATACCGCCTGTGCACCCGCGGCCCGGGCGGCCGGCAGGTACTGCTCGGTTGTCGGCTCACGTCCCGACATCAGGCTTACGAGCTTGGGATCGGTCAGCGGCTTGGCGCCGAGTTGCGTCAACTGGCCGCCGACCTGGCTCTCGCAGATCAGCCTCAAGGCCGGCTCGGGCGCCTCGCACACCACCAGGATGATCGCGCCGCGTACCGCCTGCGGCGGAGTTTTGGGGTCGACGTATTGCGCGCCCAACTGGGTTGAGGCGCAGCCACCCAACAGCAGCAGGCTCGCGAGTCCAGGCATGCAGGATTGGGCAGCAGGGATGCGCAGCAGTGCGGAGACGTTCATCGGCATGGCCTCGATCGGGATGAAGGGCAAAAACTTCTGCCGCGAAGTATCCACGAGCCGGGCAAGCACGGTCAATCCACGCTCGTCCGCGGTTGTCACCGCCCTTGATCGCATACGCTGCTACGCGAAAAGCAGCCACGTAGAAAAAACGCACTACCCCGCCTGATGCGACCAAGGTCTAATAGCCTTGTCCGGGTCGCCTGGTATATAAGCAAAGCCATATATTCTTTTCGGGCTCGTCGATGGGTTTGTCGATTTAATGAGCCCCACCCGATCCCATCGGGAACTACCGGGCTCGAATGGATTGCAGCACAATGTCGGACGCCATCCCACTGAAAGCCCTGCTCCCCGAAAGCCATGATGCGTTTCCCCCTGACCCTACCCCGCGCGGCCTGCTTGCCTGCATTGTTCCTGCTGCTGGCCGCCGCATCCGCATCCGCCCAGCAGGCCCCCGCGCAGAAACCCGCGCGGGAGGATCTGACCATCGACCCCACCAAGATCATGCAGCCCTGGAAGGGCGATCTCGACGGAATGATCGAGCGCAGGGTCATTCGCGTGCTGACGGCCTATAGCAAGACCTTTTATTTCACGGACAAGGGTGTCCAGCGCGGCGCGACCTACGACGCGTTCCGCGTGTTCGAGGAGAATCTGAACAAAAAGCTGGCAAAGCAGCAAAAACTGAAGCAGAAGCATCTCAAGGTGCGGGTGGTTTTCATCCCGATCGCCCGCGGTGACCTGTTGCAGGCGCTGGCTGAGGGCAAGGGCGATATCGCGGCGTCCAACCTCACGATTACCCCGGACCGCCAGAAGCTGGTGGATTTTTCCATGCCGGTGTATTCCAACGTCAGCGAGGTGGTGGTGTCCGGCCCCGGCGCGCCCGTCTTGCAAGGCGTGGAAGACCTGTCAGGCAAGGAAGTCTTCGTGCGCAAGTCCTCCAGCTATTACCAGAGCCTGGTGGCGCTCAACCAGCGCCTGGCTGCACAGAAAAAGCCGGGCGTGATCATCAAGCCGGCGCCGGAGGAACTGGAGGACGAGGATCTCGTCGAGATGGTGAACGCCGGCCTGATCCCGCTCATCGTCATGGACAAGCACAAGGCCGACTTCTGGAAGCAGGTATTCCCCAAGGTCACGGTGCACGACAACGTCGCCGTGCGCAGCGGCGGCGACATCGCCTGGGCGATCCGCAAGGGCAGCCCGCAGCTCAAGGCGGCGGTCGACGATTTCCTGACCCGCAACGCCCAGGGCACTGCAGTCGGGAATACGATCCTGAAGCGTTACCTGAAGAGCGCGAAGTATGTGAAGGACGCCGCTTCCGAGGCCGAGCGCAAGAAATTCCTCGCCCTGATTGGATATTTCCAGAAGTACGGTGACAAATACGATGTCGACTGGTTGTTGATGGCGGCCCAGGGATACCAGGAATCCCAGCTCGACCAGAACGCCAAGAGTCCTGTAGGCGCCATCGGGGTGATGCAGATCATGCCGGCCACCGGCAAGGATCTTGCCGTCGGCGACATTCGCAAGATCGAGGCGAACATCCACGGCGGGGTCAAGTACATGCGCTGGATGATCGACAATTACTACGGCAAGGAGCCCATGACCAAGCTGGACAAGGCCCTGTTCGCGTTCGCTTCCTACAATGCCGGCGCAGGACGCATTTCCCAGTTGCGCAAGGAAGCGGCCAAGCGCGGCCTCGACCCCAACGTCTGGTTCCACAATGTCGAGTATGTTGCCGCCGAAAAGATCGGCTCGGAAACCGTGACCTATGTCAGCAACATCTACAAGTACTACATCGCCTACCGGCTGATCATGGAATCCCAGCAGGCGCGCAAGCAGGTGATGGAGCGAATCAAGGGAGAAACGAAAAAGTGACTGCGCGAGGCGGACTTGCCTGGCTGGTTCTGCTGACAGCCCTGCTGCAGGCAGGCTGTGCCAGACTGCCGACCGACGTCGAGCGCCCGCAGTCGACCGCACTGGCCGATACCGCCGACACCCGTCTCGGGCAGGCCTCCCGCCACGTCCTTGGCGAACGCGCAGACGTGTCGGCCGTGCTGCTGTTCGAACGGGGCACCGACGCCTTCCTGGCACGCCTCGGCCTCGCCGAGCTCGCCGAGAAGGGCCTCGACGTGCAATATTACATCTGGCACGGCGACACCACCGGCAAGGTGCTGGCGGACAGTCTGCTCAATGCAGCCGACCGCGGCGTGCGGGTGCGCCTGCTGCTCGACGACATCGGCACCGCGGCGGACGATACCAAGCTGCTGGCACTCGACAGCCACCCGAACATCGAGGTCAGGTTGTTCAATCCTGTCGCCAACCGGACCTTCAGGACGCTGGGCATGCTCGCCGATTTCGACCGCACCAACCGGCGGATGCACAACAAGTCCTTCACTGCCGACAACCAGGCCAGCATCGTCGGCGGGCGCAACATCGGCGACGAGTATTTCGAGGCCCGTCCTGACGCCGGTTTCTCCGACCTCGACCTGCTCGCCTTCGGCCCCGCGGTGCAGGCAGTCTCCAGTCAATTCGACCGTTACTGGAACAGCCCATCGGTCTACCCGATCACCGCCCTGTCGAACGCCCGGCCGAGCGAAGAAGTCATGCGACAGCAGCGTGCCGCGCTGCGCGAATTCGTCGCATCACAGCGCGGGCAGGACTATGCCGGCGCACTGAAGGCATCGGGACTCGCCAAAGGCGTCACCGAGGGCAGCCTGGACTTCAGCTACGGCAAGGTCCGGGTACTGGCCGACGATCCCACCAAGGTCGAACAAGCCGATCCGGACCAGGAAGTCCTGCTGCTGCCGCGCCTGCGCCCCGAGTTCGACTCGCTCGACTCCGAACTGGTGATGGTGTCGCCCTACTTCGTCCCCGGTGACAAGGGCGTGGCCTATCTCAGTGCCCTGGTGAAGCGCGGTATACGCGTCAGGATCCTGACCAACTCCCTCGCGGCGACCGATGTGCCGGCAGTCCACGCCGGCTATCAGAAGTACCGCCGCGCCCTGCTCGAGGCCGGCGCCGAACTCTACGAAATGAAGCCGACAGGGGTACACGTCAACGATGCCGCCGGTTCCGCGTCCGCCGGCAAGAAGTCCGGCCAGGGCCTGTCGGGCTCCTCCCATGCGTCCCTGCATGCCAAGGCCCTGGTATTCGACCGGCACACGCTGTTCGTCGGCTCCATGAATCTCGACCCCCGGTCGGTGCTGACCAACACCGA
>JBFYRF010000079.1:0-14628 GCA_041302385.1 Anaerolineales bacterium
GGACGAACAGCAGCAAGAACGAGCGTGTGGCCAGCAGCCCGCCGATCGTCGGACCGAAGATCCAGGCGAGGTTGCCGGCAACCCGCAGCACGCCAAACCCCTCGGCGCGCTTCTCTTCCGGTAGCAGGTCGGCGACCATGGCACCCTCGGCCGGGCCGGAGATGTCGGACAGGAAGCCAACGACGACGGCCAGCACGAAGAATGCGCGCAGGTCGCCGACCAGGCCCATCGCCAGGCTGCTGAAGGCGCTGAACACCAATCCGAAGAGCACCATCGACCGCCGCCCGAAGCGATCCGTCAGGGCGCCGCCGGTCAGGTTGCCCAGGAAGCCTGAAATGGAGAACAGCGCCAGCAGAATCCCCGCCTGCGTCATCCCTACGCTGAAGCGTTGGGTGACATACAGCGCGAAGAACGGAAAGATCATCGTGCGCCCGACGGCGTTGATGAACGAGGCGCCGGTCAGAATCCAGAAGCGAGGGGTGAACTCGCGGTAGATTCCCTGAGCTCTGGCAAGCACGGAAGAAGTCATGTCTCTCTCATCCCGGGCTGAGGCACCGAGGAGCGAAACATGCTACTCCAACTCGCCGAATCTGACGAACGCAGAGGCTGCCGGTGAGTGCGCTTGGCGTTGCACTCCCATCGGACTAGAATCCCGCTCACCGCCCACCGGGGGTACCATGCATGCTTCTCGTTCAGTCCTTCGGCCTGTCGTCTGGCTGGTTGCCGTGCTGCTGGGCGCGGCGCTGGCCTGCAACTGGTCTTCGCCTGCGCCCGCGACCGATCCACCCCCAGAGATCTTGCTGCCCTCACCGACCGCCGCACTGCTGCCGACGGCTGACATCCCGGTCGCGCCCGAGATTGCTGCGCCGCCTCCGGGCTGGCTCACCTACACCAACCGCACCTTCGGCTACGCCTTTGACTACCCGGCCGAGGCCGAGCTGGTCGCGGTGGGGGTGACCGGATACCCGACGGACGAGCTCCCGCCGGGGGTCGAGCCCGGCCAGTACTTCGCCACGCTCGAAGCGACCTACACCGAGGCCATCTGCGCCGGCGTGCGCTACGGCACGGCCTTCCTGTACGTCGGCCCGCCGGAAGATGCGGGAGGCAGGTTCTCTCTCCCCTGTGGTGTGAGCGGGGTCGGCACCTACGACCTTCGCCCGGTCGAAGAACCGATCACCATCGGCCCGGACACCCTGAGTGCCGGTGGCTCGGCCATCTACAGCCTCGACGATGGAACCTTCCTCTACGAGTTCTTCTTCGTCCCGACGCGGGGATTCCGCTTCAACTACGGCGGCGACTGGACACAGGCAGGGACCACGTACGAGGCCTATCTGGCCGACAAGGCGATCATCCAGCAGGTGTTGGCTTCCTGGCGTTGGCTGGAGTGAGGCAAGGGGAGCTGTAATTGAAGAAGCTCGATCTGCGCAAGGAGTACAAGTCGCTCTATGTGCCGCCGGCCGGCAAGGTCGCGCTGGTCGAAGTGCCTTCGCTGCAGTTCGCCATGATCAACGGGGTGATCGAGCCAGGGAAGGGCCCTGGCGAATCGATCGAGTTTCGGGATGCCATGCAGGCGCTGTATGGTGCGTCCTACACGCTCAGGTTCATGTCCAAGCAGCGGAGGCGCAATCCGATCGACTACCCGGTGATGGCGCTCGAGGCGCTGTGGTGGGTGAGCCATGGGACCTACCTCGATCCCAAGCGGCCCTGGAAGTTCAGCGCCATGATCCTGCAGCCCGATCACATCACGCCGCACATGTTTGCCGAGGCGGTCTCCCAGGTCAAGGAGAAGCGGCCGAACGCGGCTCTGCGGCGGCTCCGCCTGCGTCGATTTCACGAAGGGCTGTGCGTCCAGGCGCTGCATGTCGGACCGTATGCCGACGAGCCGCGCACGCTGCGCAAGATGGAGCAGTTCGCCGCTGAACAAGGGCTGGCCTATCGCGGCAAACACCACGAGATCTATCTGGGCGATCCGATGCGCGCCAGCCCGGAGAAACTGCGCACCGTGCTGCGCCACCCGGTCCGCCGCAAGCGATGACCGGGAGCTGAGTCGGGAATCGCCCCAATCCCCCAGCCGTCCTCAGCGCCCAGCTTGATGGGCTGGCAATGCGCCTGCCCAAAGACCGGCGCCTTGCGGGGGAAGGTCCAGGGCATACGCCGCAACGCATCGCCAGCGGATTCCCTCCGGGGACGGTCGCGGGACCGGCGCGCCGGCACGCATGCCATTCGGCCCCAATCCAGCTCGCCCCAGCCCGTCCGGTCGCACCCAGCTCGCCCGATCGCACCCACGGCATGCCCAGCGGAATGGAGCGAATGTGCCCTTGCTCAGCGAAAATGGTGCCTAGGGAGGATTGATTTCTTCAGGGCCATCCCGGTAGACTGCGGTGCAATCAGGAGGCGGGCGATGGCGGAGGGCGGGTTGCGGGCACGCGGTTGGCTCGGGGTGGGTCTCGTTGGGGCAGCCATGCTTTCGGGCTGCTCAGGCCCGCTCTCGCTGTTCGCCACGCCAACCCCGACACCGACGAATACTCCCACGCCGACGCCGACTGCAACGATCACGCCGACCCCCACAATCACACTCACCCCGACCAACAGCCCGACGCCGACGGTCACGTCGACTCCCACCCCGACCCTCACCCCGACGATCACCCCGACGGCCACCTTCGACTTCCCGGAGGTCACCGTGAAGCAGCAGGCGTACTGCCGCTATGGGCCGGCGAAGGCCTATCTGCCGGCGGCCGACTTGTATGCGGGAGACAAGGGGCAGCTGTGGAACCGCGATTACAGCGGCGCCTGGCTATGGGTCCGCTTCGACAAGCTGAGTTACGCCTGCTGGGTGTCCGCCTCGGTCACCGAGGTGCAGGGAGACGTCTTCAGCGTGACGGTCTACTTCCACCCGCTGCCGAAGTCGGTGTTGTACGGCCCGCCCGATGACGTCGAAGCGGTGCGGGACGGCAGCCAGGTCACGGTTACCTGGGATCCGGTGGACATGACCGAGGACGACGATCGCGGCTACATGATCGAGGCCCGGGTCTGTCAGAACAGCAATCTGATCTCGGTTGTCGTTCGCACCGACGAGACTTTCTACGTCTTCACGGATGAAGCCGGCTGCACGAAGGACTCGAGCGGCAAGCTGTACACGGTCGAGAAGCACGGCTACGCCGATCCGGTGAAGATCCCCTGGCCGCCGGCCAAATAGGCTTGCCGCGGCCCCTGCGGGATTGTCGCGGCGCGGCCGCTTCCGGACTACAATTGGGCTTGGCTGCGCGTTGTGCCAAGGACGCCCGATCCCCATGCCCACGATTGAGCTTAACGACCGATTCCGGGGCGCGCTCATCGGCCTTGCTGTTGGGGATGCCCTGGGTGCGGCCATCGAGTTCCGCCCGCCGGGCACCTTCAAGCCAGTCGAGGAGATGACGGGCGGTGGCCCATTCCAGCTCGAACCGGGGCAGTGGACCGATGACACGTCAATGGCGCTGTGCCTTGCTGCCAGCCTGGTCGAGTGCGGCGAGTTCGACCCCTCCGACCAGATGGAGCGCTACCTGCGCTGGCTCAAGCAGGGCTACCTGAGCAGCACCGGACGCTGCTTCGACGTTGGCCACACAGTGCGTGCGGCGCTCGCCCGTTTCGAGTCGTCGCGCAAACCCTACAGCGGCAAGACGGACGCCGATTCAGCGGGCAACGGCTCGCTGATGCGGTTGGCGCCGGTCCCGCTGAGGTACCACCGTGATCCGGAGCAGGCGATCGCCCTGGCGGCCGACAGTTCGCGTACGACGCACGCCGCGCCCGAGGCGCTGGACGCCTGCCGCTATTTCGCCGGCTTGATCGTGGGTGCGCTGCAGGGCGAACCGCGGGAGGCCCTGCTGGCGCCGATGTATGCTCCTGTTGCCGGTGTGTGGGACCGCGCCCCCCTATCGCCCCGCGTCGCCGAAGTCGCCGCCGGATCCTATCGCAGCAAGACGGCGGACCAGATCGAGGCCAGCGGCTACGTGGTTGACACGCTGGAGGCGGTGCTGTGGGCGCTGCATCAGGCTGCGGACTTCCGCAGCGGGATGCTCTTGGCGGTCAACCTTGGCGATGACGCTGACACAACCGGGGCAGTCTACGGGCAGTTGGCGGGAGCGCTGTACGGCCGCAAGGCAATCCCTCCGCACTGGCGCGGCCAGGTCGCCCTGCGCGAAACGATCCTGTCGCTGGCCGACGCGCTCCATCGGCTGGCGCTCGGTGCGGCTGCCGTCGAGCCGCCGCCACCGGACGATTGACGACGGCCTCCGGCCAGGGCTGGGTGGCTGGGTCAGCTCCTGGGCGGCCCGGATCGAGGTGCAATGTCCTTCATCACCTGCTATGGCGGAGTCAATGAAATCGGCGGCAACAAGATCCTGCTCGAGGATGGTGAGCGCAGGGTCTTCTTCGACTTCGGCAAGCCGTTCGGCCGATATGGCTCATTCTTTGATGGTGTCTTTGTGCGGGAGCGCGCCAGCCGCGGCCTGCTCGACGTCCTGGCGCTGGGACTGGTCCCACCGCTGCGCGGCCTGCTGCGCGACGATCTGATTCCGGCCTTCGAGTCCGCCGAGGTGGATGTTCGGCAAATCCCGCCGACCGGCCGGCAGCGCACGCCGCGCCAGGCGACAACCGTCACCCCCGAGGCGCAGGATGCCTTCTGGGAACACTGGCAGCGCTCGTTGCCGCAGGTCTATCGGGACCTGCGCCGGCCCCACGCACCGGCGGTAGACGTGATCTTGCTCTCGCATGCCCACCAGGATCACATCAGCGACCTGCAGTACGTGTCGGCCGAGATTCCCGGGGCGGCGTCGCGCATGACGGCCTTCATTGGCAAAGTGCTGCTGGATGCCGGGCTGAGCGGGTTGGGGGGGGTGCCTTACGTCGCGCCGCGCGCCCCGCGGCCGGAGGGGGAACTGGCCTCCGAGCGTGATGCTCCCAACCGCGGCCGCCCGTTTCACTTCTTCGATCTTCCCCTGGACGATCCGCCGGCCGAGGATCCGCTGGATACCGCCGCTGCGTTCTGGGGCTACGCCGGCACCAAAGGAATCGCTGGCGCAGACCCGATGCCCTTGCTCCCCTTGCGCGTGCAGTCCCATCCGGTGGATCACTCGTTGTTTGGCGCCGTCGGCATGGCGGTCGAGACCGAAGCCGGCTGGATCGGCTACACCGGTGACCTGCGCTTCCATGGCCGGCTTGGAGCGCGTAGCTGGGAGTTCGCCGAGGCGCTGGCGAAGCTGGAGCCGACTGCCCTGCTGTGCGAGGGCACACGTATGACCGGCGCCAACCCCACCAGCGAAGCGATGGTGATGGACATGGGCCTGCAGGCGGTGCGCCGCGCCGCCGGACGCCTGGCGGTGGCCGATTTTGCCCCACGCAACATCGAGCGCCTGTTGTCCTTTCTCGAGATCGCCGGCAAGACCGGCCGCCGCCTGCTGGTCCAGCCGAAGGATGCCTACCTGTTGCGGGCAATGCATCTGGCCGATCCCGGCGTGCCGGATGCGATGAGCGATGCGCACCTCGGGCTGTACGCTGACCCCAAGGTCTCTCAATTCGACTGGGAGAAGCGTGTGCGCCAGCGCTATGCCGGGTCGGTGGTCACTCCGCTCGATGTCCGCCAGTCGCCAGGGGATTACCTGCTGGCTTTCAGTCTCACCGACGTGGCGGACCTGCTCGACATCGAGTACCTGCTCAAGGGCAAGCCGGGCGGGACCTATGTCTTCTCCAACAGCCAAGCCTATGACGATGAGCAAATGGTGGACCTGGTGCGGCTCTGGAATTGGACGGATCATCTGGGCCTGACGCTGGAGGGCCTGCAACCGCACCGCGACGCCGGCGGCACGGTAGTGAGGGTGACGCCGGTGGAGGGCTTTCATGCCTCGGGCCACGCCGCTGCCGCCGAGCTTGCCGAGTTCGTGCGCCGCGTTCGACCGCAGCGGCTGATTGCCATCCACACCGACAACGCCAGCGCCTGGCAGGGGCTGCTGCGCGGCAGTTCCACCAGGTTGGAGATCCCAGAGTACGCCGTGCCGATCCAACTATGAGGCGCCAGCTTCCCCCGGCACTGACTGGCAAGCCTCGTCCATGGTTGATGGCGCATCGCGGCAATCGCCGCGCCTGCCCGGAGAACACGCTGGCCGCCTTTCGCCGTGCCTTCGCGGATGGGGCCGATCTGCTGGAGACGGACCTGCAGCTCACGGCCGATGGCGAGTTCGTGTGCCTCCACGATGGGACCGTCGACCGGACGACCAGTGGGCGCGGAGCCGTCTCGGCGATGACCCTGCGCCAGTTGCGCTCGCTCAGCGCGGACTGCGGCCGGCCGGAGTTCGCTGGCGAGCGGGTCCCGACGCTTGCCGAGGCGGCCGACTGCCTGCCCAACGATGTGCTGCTGGCGCTCGAGTTGAAGAGCGACCGCTTTCTCGAGCCAGCGGTCGCCAGCAGGCTGGCGGCCGAGCTTCAAGCGCTGGGGGTCCGCGACCGATGCGCGCTGTTGTCGTTCAGCCGCGCCAGGCTGCAGACGGTGCAGCGGGCAGCTCAGGAGCTGCCGACCGGGTGGATAACGCTCTCTCAGCCTTGGCCCCCCGCCGGCCCCGAATTGCTTGGTCCCTTGTGGCCGCTGCTCATCGTCAACCCGCTCTACGCGGCTCTGGCGCACCGCCGAGGCCAGATTGTCTGTCCGCTGGATCCGCAACCGGACAAGCGCCTGCGGTTGTATCGTCGCCTGGGCTGCGATGCCGTGCTCTCCGACGATCCGGGGACGACGCGGGCCGCGCTCGATCGGCTGCCGCGCAGCTCCCAGGCTGCTTCGACCTGAGATCCGCGGTTCTCGCCCGGCATCAATCCAGCTGATGGATCCTGCGCGCCTCGGCCACGACGCGCTCGACGGCCTGCCGCGCCTGTAGGCGCAGGCGTGGGTCGATCTCTGGCATCCCCTCATCGTGCAGCAGACGTCCGCCGTGCGCCGAGCGGTAGCCGGCCGGCAGTTCACGCGGGGGATCGGCCTCGGCCATCACCGCCAACGCCAGCGTCCAGGCGCGCGGGACGACCTCCAGGTTGTAGCCGCCTCCGCCGAGCGCAAGCCAGCGGGGCGCAAGGCGGCCAAGTCGCTGCACGAGCTCCACCTGACCATGGGTCGTCAGATCCAGTTCTGCCAGTGGGTCGAGGATGTGCGTGTCGACGCCAAGCTGCGTCACGACGATGTCTGGGTCGAAGCGGTTGATCAACGGCGGGACGAGCTGGTCAAATGCCCACAGGTACGCCTCGTCATCCGTGTGGCGGGGAAGCGGAAGATTGACGGCATACCCCTGTCCGGCGCCGCGCCCGATTTCCTCCACCCCGCCTGTCCCGGGGAACAGCGTGCGGCCGTCCTGGTGCAGGGAAATGGTGAGCACCTGGTCATTGTCATAAAACGCCCACTGTACGCCGTCGCCATGATGGACATCGACGTCGATGTAGGCCACGCGCCAGCGAAGGTTGACCAGCCATTGAATGGCGATGGCGGCGTCGTTGAACACGCAGAAGCCGGAGGCATGGTCGCGCCAGGCGTGGTGCAGCCCCCCGCCGAGGTTGAAGGCGACGTCCGACTGGCCACCCACCACGCGCTCGGCCCCAAGCAGGGCGCCGCCGGCCTTGACGGCCTCGCTGTCGTACATTCCGACGAACACCGGGTTGTCGCCCGCGCCGAAGTTGAAGCGGCCGGCTTCAGGCTCGGGGTCACCCCCGCTCAGGCGCCGCACGGCCTCGATGTACTCTGGCGTGTGGAAGAGGCCAAGCTCCTCGTCGGTCGCCCGGCGCGGCGGAAGGACGGTCACATTCGCGCGCGCCAGCAGTCCGCACTTGGTCATCAACTCCAGCGTGCGCCGCAGACGCTCCGGGCGGAGCGGATGCCCGCCTCCGTGTCCGTGCGCCCACAGGGCAGACGAGGCAATCAAGGCTACCTGGCGCATACGATCCCCGCAGTCAGGATAGCCGATGCTGGCAATGGACTCAAGTGCACGCTGCGGCCAGGGCAATTGGAGGCACCCCGGGGTGTCCGCACGCACGGCAAGCGCCGGGGAACGCGCGGGGAAGGCTGCAGCCCTCCACTCGGTATAGGTAATGGCCGAGGCCGGCTGGCCCTGCGGTCGCTGATCCGGAGCAGGGAGGCGGCCTCGCCTCCTCGCCGGCCGTGCCGGGAGGCAGATGAGGCCGGGTCGGCAGCCGCAGGGCCCGCCGGGCGGTCCCATGACCCCGAGCAGAACGCGACCTCCCGCATTCCCGGGCCAACCCCGGGCTGATCTCCCTCAGCGAGAGCGCCTGGCCATGGGATAATCCGGATCGGCGGGCAGGATTCCGCCTGCCTCACGTGAGGTGTGGACAGAGGAGGGGAGCGCCATGTTGGACCTGCAGTCTGAATTTGGCCTGAGGGCCTCCCGCAGACTGACGCAGGAGCGGATCATCTGGTTGGCGACTGTCGATCGGCGTGGCTCGCCTCAGCCGCGCCCGGTCTGGTTCTACTGGGATGGGGAGTCGGTGCTCATCTACTCTCGACCGGGCACGGCCAAGCTCGATCACATCCGGCGCAACCCGCAGGTCGCGTTGCACTTCGATGGCGATGGAATGGGGGGCGACATCGTGGTGTTGCTCGGCAATGCGGAGTTGGAGGCGCATGCCGGCCCGGCATCCGGTCACCCGGGGTACCTGGAGAAGTATGCCGAGGGGCTGCGCCGGATCGGGATGACGGCGGATCAGTTCAGCGGTGAGTATTCTGCCGCGTTGCGGATCCATCCGACGGCGATCCGAGGGCATTGAGGGGACCAGGAGGAGTGATGGGCACGGAGCGTCTCGCGCACATCGAAGATCGCCTCGGCCGTCAGCTCGCGCTCTGGGCCGGTCTGAACTTGGCGTCTGGCGCGGCACTGCAGGTTGTGCCCGGGCGAGCCTGGCGGGCGTTCGGCTGGCAATGCCTTGGCTGGGGAGGGGTGAACGCGGCGCTTGCCGCCGTCGGTCTGTGGCGTGCCTCACGCCCCCGGCAGGCAACGCCGGCCGAGCGCGCAACCGGGCTGCGCCGACTGCTGCTGGTCAATGCTGCACTGGATGTGCTCTACCTCGCCGGCGGTTTGTGGTTGCTGCGCTCCGGCCGCCGCCGGCAATCGGCCGTCCGTTCCGGCAGCGGAGCAGGGATCGCGCTGCAGGGTCTGTTTCTGCTTGTGTTCGACCTGGTGCACGCCTCCCGGGTTCCAGGCAGCCGCGCGTGACCGATCTGAGGGACTTCCACATCTTCCAGGGCGATGCGCACCGTCCGTACTACCGGCGCAGGAGCCGCGCCGGAGTGCTGCTGATCCACGGCTTCCCGGGGACGCCGGCTGAGCTTCGTCCCTTGGAGCGCGCCTTCGCCCGCAGCCGATGGAGTACCTGTGCGCCGCTGCTGCCGGGCTTCGGCCCCGAGGTGCTGCGCCTGGGTGAGTTTCGTTCGAACGACTGGCTGGACACGGTCCACCGCTCAGCCCAACAGCTGCGCGCCATGCATGACCCACTCATGATTGTGGGCTACTCGATGGGTGCGGCGTTGGCGGCGCAGGTGGCGCAGGATGTGCGTTGCGAAGGAGTCGCCTTGCTGGCTCCGTTCTGGAAGCTGGAGGCTGGCTGGATTTCCGCGGCCTGGCCGTTTCTTCGGCGGGTCTTTCGCAGCGTGCGTCCGCTGCGCCGGGCGAACTTCGCCAATCCGCAGTTGATGGCGGGAATTGGCGAGTTCCTCCCCGGTATCGACCTACAGGACCCCGAAGTCCAGCAGGCGCTGCGCGAGTTCGCCATCCCGACAACGCTGATCGATGAACTGCTGTGCGCCGGACGCGGCCTGGCGCGCGCGGCCCCGCTGCTCAAGATGAGGGTGCTGATCGTGCAAGGGGTGGAGGATCCGCTGGTGAGGCGGCAGCGGACGCGGGCGCTGCTGCCGCGCTTCCGTGCTCCCCTCGAGTATGTCGAGGGTCCCGGAGCCCACGATCTGCTCGACCCCGCCTCGCCGGGTCATGTCGGTCTGCTGCGCGCGGTGATCGACTTCGCCGGTTCGACGCGCCTTGGCTAGGGAGCATTCGGCAAACGGAGTTGGCGTCCACACCAGGTGGGCGCGCGCCGACTACCCGGCAGCCAGCTCAGGCCGTGTCGGCAGCGAATGCGGGATGGCGCGTCGCCGCCAGGTTGACCAAGCGGCTGATCATGTGGCCGTGGCTATATCCCTCGAGCTCGGCGGCGCAGGCCATGCTGCTGTCGGCGCTCAGATCGGCGTTGGGGTTGACGTCCAGTACGTAGAAGGTCTCGTCGCGCAGGCGGATGTCGAGGCGGCCATAGTCGCGGCAGCCGATCGCCTCGTAGGCGGCATGGGAGACGCGCGTAAGTTCCTGCACTTGCGCTTCGTCGAGCGGCGCGGGCAGCTTGAGTTGGATGGCGTCGTAGTGGGTCGAGCCGGGGGTGAACTTCGAGTCGTAGGTGCACAGCCGGTCCCGAACGTCGCCGAATGCCGCGAAGTCCATCTCGGCGACGGGCAGCAGGGAAGTCTCGCCGTTGCCCCATAGCGAGACGTGGAACTCCCGCCCGTCGACGAAGTCTTCGACCAGCGCCTGCCCGCCGTAGGTGTCGAGAACCAGCGCCACTCGCTCGCGCAGTTCCTTGTCGTTCATGACGACAGCTTCGACGGTTACGCCGTAGCTGCAGTGCTCATAGGCCGGTTTGACGATGGCGGGATAGCAGTCCCAGCCATTGATCTCCGGCTCAGAACTGAGCATCCAGCGCGGCGTCGGCACAGCATGCGCTTCGAGCATTGCCTTGACCAGCGGCTTGTGCCACGAGAGGCTCAGCACGGCGGGATCGGCGCCCGTGTAGGCGAAACCCAACTCCTCCAGCACCTGGGCCACCAGCGAGTCGCTGTGTGGGATTCCCGGCAACTCCTCACACCAGTTGAAGACCAGCGTGCTGCTGGGATCGAAGGCTTGCAGTCGGGTACGCAGATTCGGATCGCTGATCGCCAGATCGCTGACCGCGTGTCCCATGTTGCGCAGCTCAGTCACCAGCTGATCGGTCTGCGCGACTACAGCCTCGGTGGCCTCGCGTTCCCACGCTGGATCGAGGTTGAACAAGGTCAGAATCGGCAGGTCAGTTCGACTCGTTAAGGTTGTCATCCGTCTTGCCCAGTGTGCGTTATCGTCGTCCGGTTATGTCTTGCCTGCGATGCATTAAGCCCTACCTGTGGCGGAAATGCAAGGGTTTGGGGGCACATTTCGGAGGGGTGCCGGGGGGCCGGAATCGGCAACCCCAGCCTTCTGGTTGCCCCGCGCCGAGCCCCGACGACTCGTCTTCTGGTCCGAGGCAGGAGGGCGCGGCTGCCAGGCGCGTCCCCGCCGACCGCCTCCGATCTCAAGCTGCAGAACGGGCCACTCCGTGTCAGGTCAGAGCAGGGGGCAAATTGCGCAGAGGGGCAAGGCTCAAGGCGTGGGAACCGAGCGGTCAACCTGAGCCGAATGGCGCGGGTCGCGCACACGCGTGTGAAGGATGAACAGGGCTGCCAGATTGAACAGGGCCGCAAGCAGGAACAGCTGCACGAAACCGCGCGACGCCAGCCATGCGCCGATCAGCGGCGCCAGGATGCCGGCGACCCCCAGGCTGCTGTTCACGATGCCGGCATAGGTCGGCTGTCGTCCGGCAGGCGCGAACTCCAGGGTGAGCAGCAGACCCGACACGATCTGCCCACCCAGGGCAATCCCGATGAGCAGAAATGCCAGGTAGTAGACCTCAGCCGACGGCGACCATGCGGTCAGGGCGAAAGCCAGCAGGTAGGCCACGGCTGTGATCTCGACGGACAGTTTGTGGCCGCGCCGATCGGCCAGCAGGCCCAGGCTGAGCGTGCCCAGCGCCTGTCCCACCAGGGAGACCACGGTGTACATGCCGACGGTGCCGTCGCTCACCTGCCAGAGCCGCAGCGCGCTCAGGGTCACGAACCCCAGTCCCATCGCCCCGAAGGCCAGGGTCACTCGCCCCAACAAGTACCAGCGGAAGTTCTCCTCCGAGCGCACAACGTCCGGCAGATTCGACCAGAAGTCGCGCGCCGATTGGCGGGGAGCCTGGAGGACCGGGACCGGCTCACGAACCAGGGCCATGAATCCCAGGCTGAGCAGGATGCTCAGCGCACCGACGGAAAACACCACCACGAAGTTGGCCGGATACTCGAGGGAGGTGAGCAGCGCGGTGCTTGCGAGGGCGCCCAAGGCCCCGGTCGCTGTGCCGACGAAGCCGCCGGCGCCCATGAACCGCCCGCGACGCTCGACCGGGAAACAGCGTCCGATCAGTTCCTGCCAGGCGGGTGCCACGGAGCCGGTGCCCAGCACATGCCAGGCGTAGGCGATGAGCGCCAACACCAGCGCCAGCGTCGGGGAGCGCACGGCCAGTGCCGCCGCCACCACCAGCAGGAAAAGCGGCAGGCGCTCGACGAAGAAGCCGACGTTGACCATGATCGGCAGCATGCGCGGCACCCGCTCGATACCATTTGCCGTGAACAGCTGCGGCAGGTACCAACCACCCTGCGAGAGCAACGCCACCACACCGAACACCAGTGTGCTGTCCGACAGCTTCGAGAAGAAGAGAGGCAGAATCGTGCTGACCGCGATGAACGACAGGCCAAACCAGAAGAGCGCCAGCTCGATAATGCTGACCGTCAGGTTCCAGCGGTAGCAGCGTTCGATCTCGCGCTGCAGCTGCTCGCCCTCAAACGAGGCATGCGGCTTGTCGACTTCCAGCACTCGCCGCAGCAGGGAGTTGCTCATCGTCGTGGGAGGGGTCCTTGGCAAGAAGGTGTCTACCGGGCCATGCTCCGAGCCCGGCACTTCGGGACTGATGGGGCAACGCCCAAAGAGCACCGGATTGTAGCACCGCCCACTGGGCTGGGCCCACGACGTCAGGGTGACTCTTCGTGGAGCGTACCTCGTCGCCGAGGGCCGAGTCGGCCGTTGTCCCGCCGGGGCTTCTTTGGAAGAAGACGCGTGGAGGCACGAAGCGACGGAGTAGGACATTTCAGCCGTCGACGTCCTGGCGAGTCCCCTTGAGCTTCCATTCTCTTGATCCACAAAGAGCGCAGCCCAATCCTGGTGTGGGACGGCGAGGTCCTGCGGCCGCCGCGCTGGCTGAGCGGTCTCTCCGGGGACTCGCTGCAGTCGGCGGGCCGAGAACGGCCGGCAAAGGGAGCCGCAACGGCAACGGTGTGCCCAGGGCGAGACCGGAGGAGAGTGGGTCCGGCGTGAAGCTGCAACCCGGAGGCGCTCAAGGCGGTAAGCTAGTTGGAGCGCACTTGCCGGGGCGCCGTCCGATCTTCCAGGAGGCGATCGTGAAACGAGGTCTGGGCAGCATCCGGTCCGTGGCCTGGGTTGCAGTGAGCCTGCTGCATGCCTTCGCTGTGCTGGCTTGCCGGACCGCAGGCACGCCATCCACCGACGGAGAGCTTGAGGAGCACCGTCTCAACTACGGAGGCATCGAACGAGTGTATTGGCTGGCAGTGCCTCCGGATGGCGAGCTCCCATCGCCTGCACCGCTTGTGCTGGCGTTGCACGGTGGCGGGGGGACGGGGGCCAGCATGTGTCGGATGCGCGGCGGGCTGCTCGATCTCGCCCGGCAGGGCGCATTCCTCCTGGTCTGCCCGCAAGGCGTCGAGCGGCATTGGAATGATGGCCGGCAGATCGCACGCTACCGCGCCCAGGCTGAAGAAATTGACGATGTTGGCTTCCTGGCAGCTGTTGTGGAGGACGCGGCGCGCCGCTACCCTGTCGACCTACGGCGAATCTTCGTCACCGGCATCTCCAACGGCGGACAGATGAGCTACCGTCTGGCCTGTGAGCGAGCTGATATGGTCGGCGCGATCGCCCCCGTGGCTGCCTCGATGGCGGAGCTGCTCGAGTGCGCGCCGTCGCGCCCAGTATCGATCATGATCCTCAACGGGACGGCCGACCCGCTCGTGCCGTACGAAGGCGGGTCGATCGGATTTGGCAGGGATGACCTTGGACGGGTGATTCCCACGGACCAAGTGCGGCGGCAGTGGGCGGAGTCGAACCATTGCGAAGCCGAGCCGGCGGAGGTTTGGCTCCCCGAACGCTCATTGGCCGATCCCACGCGAGTCCAACTGCTCAGCCACACCCGTTGCGCAGGAGGCCGCCAGGTGCTGCTGTACCGGATCGAGGGTGGGGGGCACACCTGGCCGGGTGGGCCGCAGTACCTGCCGGTCTGGCTCGTCGGGCGCGTGAGTCAGGAGCTTGATGCCAGCCAGGCGATCTGGGAGTTCTTCGAGGCGCAGCCAGGCGACTCGGGCGATTCGCCGACTTCTGCCGTGAGCCAGCACGCCTGCGCTCCCATGAGGTGATCTGCGTCGCGGGGCATCCCCTGGCGCGTGGGACGATCCGTGAGCGAAGTCCCGGTTCCGCAGGGCGCGCGACGATGTCGGTCTGCCCGTCGATTCCTCGATGCGCTCACGGATGGCGGCTGACCCCGGCCGTGCGCAAGCGCGCCCCTCAATCCAGCGCCCTGCCTGACCAGCTGCCAGGCGTCGAGCCCGCACGGTTGGCGCGCGGCCTGATCGTTCTGCATCAGGCTGAACCGGTTTCTTTGCGTGGCCTGGCA
>JBFYRF010000086.1:0-7307 GCA_041302385.1 Anaerolineales bacterium
GGGGAGCTGGAAAGGGGGAGGGAGCAAGCCCGGGTGCAACGAGGGCGGGAAGAGGGCAAGCGGGGAAGGGTTCAGGGCGCTGCAGGGGCTCTGAACAGCAGGCCGACAGCATACCCGACGAGGGCGCTGAGGATCCCGATGACCGCCATCTCCAGCCCGCTCCGGCCGGGCCGGCCGACCGTGACGCGCGCCTTGTAGGCCCCGACAGCGAATAGCGTGAGCGCCGCCAGCACCAGCGCCATGATCATGCTCGGGCCGAGAGGGAGGAAGACAAAGGGGATGATGGGGATGAGTGAGCCGACGATCGCCGAGACCCCGACGACAAGCGCCGCCCGGCGCGCATCCCTCCGACTGGAGGGTACGAGCCGATGTTCCTCGGCCATCATCTGATCGACCCAGACATGGGGATTGTCGGTGATCGTCTCGACGATGCGATCAAGCAGCTCGCCCTGAAAACCCTTCGCCTCGAAGATCTCGCGGATCTCGGAGCGTTCCAGCTGGGGCACGGTGTGGATGTGTCGGTACTCGCGCTCGCGTTCGCTCAGGTACAGGTCGCTTTCGGCGATGGTGGAGGTGTAGGCCACGGCGCCCATCGAAACGGACTCGGCAAAGGTGGCGGCCATGCCGGCTGCGAGCACGAGGCGCGTGTCACCAGAGGCTGCCGCCACGCCCAAGATGACCCCGAGCACATTTACCAACCCGTCCTGACCGCCGAGGATCACGTCTGCCAGGGCGGAATGCCGGTGGTGGGGATCGAGGCGCGTGTGGTGGTCCAGCTCGCGCTGGTGAGGGTGCTCGTGGGGATCGGTGACCAGGCTCATCGGGTGGGTCGCTTGTCGGTCGCTCCCGGCTCCCTGAGGGGAAAGACACCCGGCTCAGCGCCCCGGCAGTCCACTGCCGGGGCGCTGGGATCGTCGGGCCCCGAGCTCAGGGAGAGACGGTGAGCTCAGGGAATATCGTCACGTAAGCAGTCATGTTCCAGAGCAGCTCGGGATAGGGCGGTTCGAGGCGGAGCACGGCCTTGTAGGTAATGTCGCCCTGGCGGGTCTGGCCATATCCGCTGATCGATTCGACCGTGCCGCTGAGCTCGACGTCGGGGAGGGCATCCAGCGTGATGCTGGCCGTATCGCCGATGCGCACATTGACGGCATCGATCTCTCCCAGGTCGGTGGTCTCGATCCGCCAATCGCTGAAGTCGGCGATCCAGGCGAGCGGAATCCCGGGCGCGACGAACTCGCCCTGACGCAGATCCAGGGCGGTGACCACGCCGGCAAACGGCGCGCGCAATTCCGCCCCCGCCAGGGCGGTCTCCGCCGCTTTCAGCTGAGCCTCAGCCTGAGCCAGTCTGGCCTGCCCAAGCTCCAGATCGTCGGGATCGATCCCATCCTGCACGTCCTGGTAGGTCCTATCCGCCACCTGAACGTTAGCCTGCGCCTCGGCAAGCTCGGCGTCCAGGATCGCCTGGTCGATCTCCGAAGGACGACCGGTATACCAGTTCAGCAGGCGGCGCGTTTCGTTCCTTCGGTTCTGAGCCCCCACCAATTGCGCCAGAGCGCCCGCGCGCAGCGGGTCGTCCTTGTCGCGGCCGGACAGGCTGTCATAGGCATCCTGGGCCTTGTCAAGCGAGTCCTCGGCGATGAGGAAATTGGCCTCAGCCAGTTTCTCCACCTCGCGCGTGGCGCGATATCCTTCCTGCAGCACCCGCCAGCGGTACTCAGCATCCTTGAGGGCATCGCGCGCATTGGCCAGCCGGAGCATCGCCAGGGCAGTGGCCACATCGGCGTTATCCTGCAAGGCGGCAAGTTCCTGACGAGCGGTGATCACCTGCAGCTCGGCCGCGGCCGCAGCCGCCGCCAGCTGATCGGCGGTGGACAGGCGGATCAGCGGCTCTCCCTGCTGCACTTCGTCCCCCTCCACCACGAGGATCTCACTGACAACGCCTCCTGTCTCCAGGCTGAGCGCGGCGCTGCGCAGCGGAACCACCCGGCCGTCGGCAACAACCGCGTTCGAGGGCGGCAGGTCAGGCGAGGGCGTCAGCTCCGCACCGGGATCCGGTGCGGCATCAGGCGCCGAGCAGCCCACAAGCAGCAGGGCGATGACCAGCAGCAGGGCGAGCGGGGTGAGCGTCTTCTGGTTCATGTGTGTTCCTTTCACATCGATCTCCATCGCTGGCAGGCCGGAGGCCGCTTCGGGCTGGGCCTCATACGCGGCCGAGCAGACGGCGCAGGCTGGGAGCGAACTCCTCGAGCTCGGGCGGGATGGGTTTGCCGTTCAGGATGGCATGGCCCAGCGCCGACGCCTTGAGATCGATCAGGTCGCTCTCAAAGGCGGAGCGCACGGCGACGTCGGATTGTATCTTACCATCGCGCAGGGTGATCACCCGCCGGGTCTCCCGCGCCACCTCGTGGTTGTGCGTGACGACGATCAGGGTGGTTCCCTGCACCTGGTTAAGGTCGGCCATCAGCGCCAGGATCTCCTGGGTGTTCTTCGAGTCCAGGTTGCCGGTGGGCTCGTCGGCGAGCACGATTGCCGGCCGATTGGCCAGCGCCCGGGCGAACGCCACCCGCTGGCGTTCGCCGCCGGAGAGCTGGTTGGGCAGAAAATCCATACGCATTTCGAGCCCGACCAGTTGCAGCAGCTCGGCGCTGCGCTGGCGGCGGGCCGCCCGGTCCGGCTGGGCTTCATGCATCGGGACCTCGACGTTCTCGACCGCGGTCAGCGTCGGGATCAGGTTGTGCGTCTGGAACACGAAGCCGACCGTCCGGCTGCGGAAGCGGTCCAGGTCCTTCACCTCGCTCAGCGAGACGCCGTCGATGAAGACCTCGCCGCTCGTCGGCCGGTCCAGCGCGCCAAGCATGTTGAGCAGCGTCGACTTGCCCGAGCCCGACGGGCCGACGATGGCGACAAACTCGCCTGCCTGGATGCACAGGTCGACCCCGTCCAGGGCGCGGACCTCATTGCCGTTGCCGTACAGACGGATCAGGTCACGGGTTTGGACAACGCAGGTGGAGTTGGGTGCGCTCATTCGTATCGCAAGGCCTCGATTGGCTGCAGGTTAGCGGCTCGCCAGGCCGGATACAGTCCGCCCAGCGCTCCGAGCGTCAGGGAAAGCAGGATGACGCGCAGGAACAGGCCGCCAGAGTACACGGGGGTCATGTAATCGCCCATCATGGGCGTGAGCGTGAACAGCCAGTTCAGGCCGACGCCGATGACAATGCCGATCGCGGCGCTCAGGGTGCTGAGGGCCAGCGCTTCCGCCAGCACCATCCACAACACGCCTCGCCGGCGCCAACCGAGGGCGCGCAGCAGGCCCACCTCCTGGGTTCGCTCGAAGACGCTCATCAACATGGCGTTCATCATCACGACACCGCCGACCACAACCGTCAACAGGATCAAGGCGTTGATGACGGCATCCAGCGTGGCGAAGTCCTGCATGCGGTCGGTGAGCCCCGCTGCCTGGCTGACGATCACCTCGGGGTAGGTCATCTCGAGCTCGCGGGCGAGTGCATCGGCGCGTGACGCATCATGCAGACCGATTCCGAGCAGCGTCGACTCGTGCTTTCTCCCGAACAGATCCTGAGCGTCGCGTATTGAAACAGCAGCGCCGGCGTCTTCGTAGGTGATGCCGTTCTCATAGACACCGACGATGCGGAAGGTGCGGTTCGCAAGGTGCAGGGTCTTGCCCACGCCCTTGTCCAGCGCATCGGCGATGCTGCGGCCGATCATGATCTCCTTCTGGCGTTCGATGGCACGGCCCTGGCGGATGGCGTAGTGCTGGATGTACTCCTCGCGAGGATCGATCCCCATCAGGAAGAGGAACTCCGCGCCCGGAGCCGAGGCGACGCCGAACAGGATGCGCGAGACGGCTCGCACCTCAGGATGCCGGCGAAGGCTATCGGCCAGGCGATCGTCGATCGCCGAGACCGACATGTCGGAAACATTCGCCTGTTCGGCCATCAAGTCGGCTTGGCCGGCCAGCGCCATCTCGGTGAAGGCTGCGGTGAAACTCTCGGCGATCGCCAGCAGTGCGACGATGAAACCGACGCCGACAGCCAGTCCGGTGGCAGTGACCAGCGTACGCGTCGGCCGGCGCCACAGATTGCGCAGCGGCCCGCGTCCGAAGCGGCGCAGCAGCCAGGCGGCCAGACGGCTGGGCGCAACCGCCGCGCCGCCCTCGCTGCGCATGGCTTCAACGGGTTCGAGGTGCGAGGCGCGCCAGGCCGGGTACAGGCCCCCCATCGCCCCCAGCAGCAAGGCGATGATCAGCGCTTGGATGAAGATCTGCGGCTCATAGACCCCCTGCAGCATGCTGGCGACGCTGGGGGACAGGCTGGCGAGCGAGGTCAGGCCCAGGCCGATCGCCAGGCCGACCAGGCCTCCGATCAGCGCGATGGCCAGGGATTCGCCGAGGATCAGGCGCAGCACGCGGCCGCGGCGCCAGCCGAGAGCTCGCAACACGCCGATCTCGCGAGTCCGCTCGAACACACTCATCAGCGTGGTGTTCATCATGCCCAGCCCGCCGACGATCACGGCAAACATGCCAAGGAACCAGCCCATGGAGCGGTACATGCCCAGCGCTTCACTCTGGAGGGTGGCATCGCCGGAGCGATTGGCCGAGAGCTCGGGATACGTCGTCTCGATCTCCGCCTTGATTGCGTCGATGCGCCGGGCATCGCGCACCTTGAGCGAGAAGTTGTTCACCCGGCCGCGCCGATCGAAGATCCGCTGCGCATCCTCCAGGGCGATGACCGCTCCGCCATCCTCCATGTTGACGCCGGTCTCGTAAATACCGACGACCCTGAAGGAGGAGTTGTTGAGCTTGAAGTTGTCCCCGACCCGCTTGTTGAAGGCGGACGCCGTCAGGCGTCCGATCAGGATCTGACGCCGCCCGCTCAACCGCTGACCGTCTACCACCCGAAAGTGCTCGATCGGAAAGCCGCGCGGATCCTCGCCGAAGACGGTGAAGTAGGGTGACTCCGGCATCTGCAAGATGCTCATGATGCTGCCCGACGCCGCCTCGACGCCCTCGATTGCGCGCAGGTTGTCGCCAACCTCCTCCTCCAGGATGCTGAGGAAGGAGATCATGGCGTCCTTCTGGACCACGCTCAGATCGGCGTTCGAGCCCGACATCATTCTCTCGAAGCCGGTGGCGAAGCCGGCGCCAAACGCGCTCAGCGACACGACGGCCCCAACGCCGATGGCGATGCCCAGGATCGTCAGCAGCGTGCGGGTCTTGCGGCGCCAGAGGTTCTTCCAGATCATGTCGGGCTTCCCCCATCCCGTGGAAGAGACAGGTCGTGGTGGTGCGGGCTGGCCTCGGCGTCCGGCTGATCGATCCACTCCGGTTCGAGGCGGGCAACCCCTTGCTGAGCGAACAGCTCCATCCACACGGACTGGCGGGCGATCAAGCCCCAGGTGGAAGGGTTGGCTACGGTGGCTGCCGCCGGCCCGCGGCTGCTGGCCACCTGCGCCTCGCGCCGCCCGGCGACGATCACCCGGGTGTCGCCTGTCTTGAGCACCATGCCGCGCAACTCCAGCCGTCCGAGCGCCTCGTAGACCATCGAGCGTGGCACGCCGGTGCGCTCGCCGAACTGGTGGCCGCTCGCCAGGCTGCCCGCCGGCAGCGCGGCATGCACCCTGGCCTCGCATTCCGTCAGGCCAAGCGCCGCCAAATTGCATGCCGTGCCGCCCTTGTCGATCATGGTCGTTTGTCCTCGGAACACGATCGCACGGTATGCCCGCCGGTCGGGGCTGTCAACGGACATTCGTCCCAACCGGTCTGACTCGCCGTCGCCTCCCTCGACCGAAGACGCTCCTGCCTCGCCTGCAAGCGGTAGCGCGGCGGAGCAGTCTCACGAGAAGCAGTATTAGTCTAGCCTAAATCCTGGCAGAACGCAATCTGCCTGGCTTCGCCTCACCTGGGAGGCACGCGGGCCGGAGTATAATGCCGCTCTGTGCCTCAAGGTGAGCTGCGACTGACGCGCCATGCCTGGCAGGTGATGACCTCACACGCCCAGGCCTGCCTGCCGGAGGAGGCGTGCGGCCTGCTCGGCGGGAAGGGATTGAGGGCGTGGCGAGCGATTCCCGTCGAAAATGCCGAGCACAGCCGGAGCCGGTATCGGATGGAGCCCCGGGCGCAGATCGAGGCCATGCTGGGGTTGGAGCGAACCGGAGAAGAACTGGTGGGAATCTTCCACTCACACCCCGCCGGGCCGGCTGGACTTTCCACCACGGACGTGAGGGAGGCGCACTACCCTGAATGCGTCTACCTCGTGCTCAGCCGGGACGAGGAAGCCTGGGCGGGGAGGGCCTTCCAGCTAGGATCGGGGAGGGTCGAGCCGGTGGCATTGGTGATTGACGATGCCACATCGGAACCGGGCTGACGGGGTTTTCGACTACGAGTTGACGAGGGCATTCTTGACAGGCGACACTTCGATTCTGCTGAGCGTGGCTTTGCTGCTGGCGGCTTACCTGCTGGGGGCAATCCCTATCGGCCTGCTGATCGTTCGCTGGAAGACCGGGAAGGATCTACGTTCGGAGCACAGCGGGCGGACCGGGGGCACGAATGCCATGCGCGCCGGCGGCTGGGTGGCTGGCGTGCTGACCGGCTTCGGCGACCTTGGCAAGGCTGCGCTGGCTGTCGTGCTGGTGCGTGAGCTGAGCGGGGGCAACGAATGGCTGGCGGCGGGCGCCGGCCTGATGGCGATCCTCGGCCACAACTACTCGGTGTTTCTGGTGGAGCGGGTGGACGGCGCCCTTCGCTTTCGCGGCGGCGCGGGGGGCGCGCCGACCGTTGGCGCGACGATGGCAATCTGGCCGGTTGCCGGCCTGACAGGGATGGTCATCGGCTTGGGGGTGCTCTTCAGCACCGGCTACGCCGCGCTCGGGACGATGGCGGCAGGGTTGACGGCAGCCGTGATGCTCACCTGGCGGGCCGTGGCGGCAGGCGGGAGCTGGGCCGGGGCGTTCTATGGGATCGGTTCGCTGGTGCTGCTGGTCATCGCCCTGCTTCCTAACATCCGTCGCCTGCTGGCTGGCTCCGAACGTCCCATCAGCTTGCGGAAGAGCAAACCTCAGGCCGGGGAGTCGATCGGCCCGGGTGCGGCCGGCTGAAGCCTCGCTCAATTCGAACTTCGTCTTTCACCCCTGACCTACAGCACTACCTGAGGCCCATGCCAGGGATCAGCTTGTCGCTCGTGCGCAGGCCGAGGGCAGCGGGCCAGGCGGCGGGCCTCGCGATCCTTGCGCTGCGTGAGGCTGCGCGACCCCTGCGCTGCGTGAGGCTGCGCGACCCCTGCGCTGCGTGA
>JBFYRF010000135.1:0-10145 GCA_041302385.1 Anaerolineales bacterium
GGCAGGCCGTGCCGGCCAAGGACGAGCAGGTCGTACTTGAGGTTGTGACCGACCTTGGCCAGGTTCGGCGAACTCAGCGCCGGGCCAAGTGCTTCGGCAACCTGTGTCAGCTCGAGTTGGGCGGCACCTGCCCAGGTCGGCGAGTGGCCAATCGGGAGGTAGATCCCGGAGCCGGCCTCGGTCGCCAACGAGATGCCCACCAGGGATGCCGACATCGGATCGGTGGAGGTCGTCTCAGTGTCTACGGATAGCAGGCGGGCTGCCTGCAACTGCCGGGCAAGGCTCGCCAGGTCCTCGACCGAGTTGACGACCCAGCAGGCCGCGCCGGGTTGTGGGGCGGGCGACGTGGAGGCGGCGAAGAGCGGCAGCTGCTGCCTCGCGCGACTCTCGGGCTGTGCCGGAAGGCTCGCCTGCAGCCGCGTCAGCAGCGAGCGGAACTCAAGCTGGCGGAAGTGCTCCGCCACCGCCTCGCGATCGTAGCCCTGCAGGCGGCAAGCCTCCAGGTCGAACTCGATCGGCACATCGGTGACGATCCGGCCCAGGTCGCGGCTGAGGTAGGCGGTTTCCCGACCCTCCTCGAGCTTGGCGCGAAATCGTGGAGCGACGTCGTCGAGGTGGTTGTAGATCGCGTCGAGCGTCGAGTGTTCCTGCAGCAAGGCCACGGCGGTCTTCTCGCCGATCCCGCGCACCCCGGGGATGTTGTCGCTGGTGTCGCCGATCAGGGCCTTGAGGTCGACCAGCTGACTTGGCGAAAGCCCGTACTTGGCCGACACCTCCTGTGGGCCATACTCGACGGCTTCAGAAAGTTTCTGCCCGGCGAGCAGCACGTGGATGTGCGGCGTCGCCAGTTGGAGCAGATCGCGGTCACCGGTGAGGATGACAACGTCGGCGCCGGCGGCTTCCGCCTGCCGGGCGATGGTGCCGAGCACATCATCGGCCTCGAAGCCATCCGCCTCGAGCACAGGGATACGGAAGGCCTGGACGACCTGGCGGATACGCTCGATCTGGGGCTGCAAATCGTCCGGCATCTTCTCGCGCGTGGCCTTGTAGTCCTGATAGAGGTCGTCGCGGAACGTGCGGCCGGTGTCGAACGAGACGGCGAGGTAGTCGGGTGCATCCTGCTCGATCACCCGCAGCAAGACGGAGACGAAGCCGTAGGTGCCGGCAGTGGGCTCGCCGCTCTTGGTCATCCAGCGGGAGCCGTCGCTGGCGCGCGTCAGGGCGTAGTAGGTTCGATAGGCCAGGGCGTGGCCGTCGATCAGATACAGCCGAGGGCGTTTTCCCATTGTGCGGCCTCTCTCATGCGGCGCGGACTGTTGAATCCAGCCTCGCGGATCTTGCGGCGGCATGGATCTGAGGGGGTTGGGTCACTGTGCGCCTGACTGCCAGGTGGTGTAGTCGAAGCGCAATGCCTCGCCCGCCTCTACGATGGTGAGGGAACCCATCCGACCCTGATCGGTCCGGTAGCAGACCGTGGCACCCGGAGTCAGGTCGTCTGCCGCGATGGGCTTGCCCGACAGGCTTTCCCCTTCACACTCGGGGACGGCAGCCGCTGGCCTTGGGGCAAGTGGCCGGCTGATCTGGGCCGCGCCCAGGCTGGCGAGTTCGTCCTGCCACACGATGTCCATGCCAGCCTCGGGCTGGGCCTGCCCTCGGTCGAGGTCGAAGTCGATCCCGGGCGGAAGAGCCGCGCTGCCGGAGATCAGCACGGCGGGCACGAGAGCCTCGCCTCCGGGGGGCCCGGGGGCGGACGGGGAATCGGCATCGGCGGAGAGCTCTGGGCGGACCTCGATCTTGACCCAGACGGATAGGCCGCCCTCGCCGCCGACGCCGAACAGGTTGCCCTGTGTGTCTTGCAGCTTCCAGAAGCTCTGGTAACTCCCTGGCTCTGCGGGAGCGACCATGTCGACTGCCAGGTCGACGGTTCCGCCCGGCAAAACGGTGTGAAGCAGCGGAACGCTGCGTGCGGCGTCCATCCGCTCGCCGCCAATGAAGGTCAGGCTATAGGACTCGTCCCAGACGCAGCTGCCATCGTTGCGCAGGCGCCAGGACTTGCTGAAGGGTTCCGAGGGAGCCAGCGGGGTGTTGTCGGCGATGGCCAAATCCTGGAGGAAGGTCGCCCGCAGTACGCAATCCAGGACGGTCGGGCTTTCTGGGCGGACGGCCTCAACGGTGGCGAGCCCGGCGTCGCTTTCCGGGGAGACCAGCACGGCAGGCAGGGGTGTGCCGGCTGCTGCCAACCCGGCCGGAGCGCCAGTGGCCGGAGCGGTGCCGCAGGCGACGAGCGCCCAGGCCATCAGTGCCCAGCCAGTTGGCGCCCAGCGCCGCAAGGCGGACCCGGGAGCACCCAGCGAGGGGAACCCGCGCCGGCAGGGTGATGGGCTCAGGGGATTCCTCCAGCCAGGAGCGGCCGACCGGGGTCGGAGTTCATTGAACGATCTTGGGGTTCAACCACAATGCATCGTCTGCGGAGGAGGCCCCATTGGCGGCGACCGCCAGAACAAACTCCACCGTCTTGCCGCTCAAGCTCGAAAGGTCGACATCGATCTTCTGCCACTTCCCATCGTAGTGCTGGGACCATTGCTCGAGATTCTGCAGCGTCCCGCCGTCGATACGGTAGTTGAGCTGGTAGATCACGTTGCACTCAGTGGAATCATACCGGCAGCCGATGTACGTCCTCAGGCGATACCCGCTCAGCACCTTCAGTTCCGGATATCTGCCCGAGATCGCGCCGTCGGTTGACAGCTGGGGGCGTGTGAGCAGCGCGGGTTCATTCTCGGTGACTCCGTTCTCGAAGCGCGGGCTTTCCAGGCGCAGGACGTATCCTGCTGGATCTCCTTCGGTGCCAGGGCAAGGCAGCACGCCCGCGCCGCTGCGCCACTCGGCGTCGCAGTAGTTCGCCGCCAAAGCGTACACGGTGCGGCCGCTTGCGCCCGGGGTGAGCGTGGGCCCGACCACGATCTGCACGTAGAAGGGCCCCCCGCCGCCAATACCGAAGACCATCCCGCTGCTGCTGCGCAACTTCCAATTGCCCCGGTGCACCCCAGGCGTGACGGGGGCGCGGAGCTCGATCGAGAGGTCGACGGTCTCCTGCGGGGCGACGTTCCCAGGCAGGGCTTGCGATTGTGAGGCGCCCAGGTTGTTGCCGTCGATGAACACCAGGCTGTAGGCCGTGGTCCAGGTGCAGGTGCCGGTGTTCCTCAGGCGCCAGGACTTGGTGAACGTCCCGCCAGCCGGGAGGTTCGTGTCATCGGGGACGGTCAGGTCGTCGACAAAGGCGGCTTGGTCGGTGCACCCGTCTGCGCCCGTCGCCAGCGGCGGGAGCGTGGGAACCGGCGTGTCGTTGGGTGGAGGGGCGGGGGTGGGGGTCCAGGCCGGGGGCGCCGGCGTGAGTGAGCCTGGCGCTTGAGCAGCCCAGACCGCCTCCACGGTCATGGCGGCCTGCGTGCCGAGCGCCGCCGAAGAAGACAGGCCGCCAGGCATCGTGCAGCCCGAGATCGCCAGCCCAAGCAGGATGGGGGCCAACCCGGCGAGCCGTTGGCGGAGCTTCGTGATCATCCTTGCTCCCGGCGCAGACGTGCGGGCGGCGTTGGCCGGCGGGTGCCATCCGCCGTGACAGGATCGTGCCCTGGGCGTGCTGCGCCCACAGTATCGCGCCGCAGCGCCATCAGCCCGAAGCCGTTTGGCCCGGGGGGGCGAGGCTCTGTGCAAGGCCCGCTGCAGAAGCCGAATTCGGCGAAGATTCCAGTGTACCCTTCAGACTCCAGGGCCCGGTCCACTCGATCCGCACGCGCACCAGGTCCCCCGGAGTCACGCGATCCGAGTCGAAGAACACCAGCTTGTTGGTCCGTGTCCTGCCTCTCCAGTGACCCGGGCGCTGGGCTTCCTCGACCAGGACCTCAACGGCCTGCCCGAGTAGCTGCATGTGTAACGCAGTGACGATGTGCTCCTGCAGGTCCTCGAGCTGGCGGAAACGGCGCATCTTCTCGTCTTCGGGGACGTCGTCCTCCATCCGGCGGGCGGCAACCGTGCCTGGACGCGTGGAGTAGCGCGCCAGATGGGCCACATCCAATTGCAGCTCTTCGAGCAGGTCATAGGTCCTACGAAACTGCGCCTCGGTTTCACCCGGGAACCCGACAATCACATCCGTGGCAATGGCAACGCCGGGGATCCGTGTGCGCACCCGCTCAATCAGCCGGCGGTAGTCGTCGGCGGTGTAGCCGCGGCGCATGCGGGCCAGCACCTCGTTGTCGCCAGCCTGCACGGGCACCTCAATGTGCTCGCACACCTTGGGCAGCTCTGCGACCGTGGCGAGAAGTCCTTCGGTCATCCAGTTGGGATGGGAGGTGAGGAAGCGGATGCGCTCGAGCCCGTCGATGGCATGCAGCTCGTGGAGCAGCGCCGACAGGTTGTGCGGCTCGGGCAGGTCCAGGCCATAGCGGTCAACGATCTGGCCCAGCAGGGTGACCTGGCGCACGCCGCGCGCAACCAGTCCGCGCACTTCGGCGGCAATCTCCGGCGCGGGTCGGCTGCGCTCGATACCGCGCCGATAGGGGATGACGCAGAACGTGCAGGCGTGCGAGCAGCCTTCGACGATGGTCACGTAGGCCGCGACGGCCGTGCGGCCCCCGTCGGAGCTCTCGGCTTCGCCATCCATCAAGGCGTGCCGCTGCTCGGTCTGGCGCCGAATGTCGGCGGCCAGGGTGCGCTCGTTCAGGTAGGCCAGCAGCGGGCCAGGGTCGGCGGGCGGCGAGAACACATCGACGAATGGGAATGCCCGCTGCAGGTCCGGGTTCCCCTTGACTCCGACCAGACAGCCCATCAGGTTGATCACCAGGTCCGGTCGGCGCGTCTTGAGTGGCCGCAGCGCGTGCAGCCGGCCGTAGGCGCGGTCTTCAGCGCTCTGGCGCACGACACAGGTGTTCAGCACCACGACGTCCGCCTGCTCCGCCTGGTCGGTGGCCTGCATCCCCAGCCGCTCGAGCGAGGCCGCCACGCGCTGCGAGTCGGCGACATTCATCTGGCAGCCCGATGTCCAGATGTGATACTTCATAGCATGGATTATAACCATGGCCTGTCCGGATTCCGGTCGCGGGCGTTGGTAAGATGGACGGGAACCCTTGGCCGGTGCACAAGCGGCCGGTGCGGAGGCAAGTCGATGAGGCGAAGTGCAAGGCTAGCCGCGCTCTGGAGCGCCGGTGCGCTGGCGGGATCGCTGACCCTGGCGGGTTGCGGGCTGGGAGCCGGGCGGGTGACGCCCTCGCCCCTGCCGCCCCTGGCGCCGACGGCAACCGTGTCGGCACTGCCGGCGACCGCGGCACCTGCCGCTTCGCCGACCCCAGCCTGCACCGAGACGACCGGTCAGGTGATCCAGGACAGCTATCCGGGGATGCTGGTCGACGGCGAGGTGCCCTACCGCATCTACCTGCCGGCCTGCGCCACAGCGACCGGTGAGCGGTTGCCGGTCTTGTACCTGTTTCACGGCTACCCGTTCGATGAATCCCACTGGGACGCCACCTTGGGGATCGACGAGATGGTCGAGGCCTGGATCCAGGCCAACCAGGCGCCGCGCTTCGCCCTGGTGATGCCGCGCGTGCCGGAGCCGCTCTTCACCGGCCCGCAAAGCGGTGGCCCTGGATCCTACGAGGCCGAGATGCTGCAAGGCCTTCTGCCTTCGGTGGAAGCCAAGTACCCCGTGTCCACGTCCTCCGAGCAGCGGGCGATCGCCGGGATCTCACGCGGTGGGGTGTGGTCGCTTGAGATCGGCATGCGCCATCCGGAGGTCTTCGCCGCGGTTGCCGCCCTCAGTCCAGCGCTGTCCGTCAACTACGCTCCGCCGAAGTACGATCCGCTGGCGCTGGCCGGGGGAACAGCGCCGCTGCCCGAGCGCTTCTACCTGGCAGCCGGCGCAACTGACTGGGCACGCCCGGAGAGCGAAAAACTGGCCGAGGCGCTCCAGGCGCGTGGGACGCCGGTGGAGCTGGAGATTGTTCCCGGTGGGCATGACGCAGACGCCTGGATTGCCGCGTTCCCTGGTTTGTTGACATATGTGCTGGATGGATGGTAGGCAGGACCAGGAAACCCGGAGCGACAAACCGGATTAGAATGCAGGGGAACGGTGGGCTGGGCGCCTGTGCCTCCGCCTAGAGGAGAGGACAATATGCCCGAGAGTGAAGCGAACGCTGGCGACGTGATCGATTCGTACCGCCGACGACGCAACCGGATCATTCCGCTCGTCGTGGGCGGCATGGCGGTCGTGCTCCTGGTTGTCGGCCTGTTCCTGGTTGTGCTGTGGCTGACGGGGGAGAATCCGCCTTCCATGCCAGGCTTCCTGGCGAGCAGCACGCCGACCCCGACCGAGACGCCGACTCCCCCGCCGCCGACCGAGACGCCGACGATCACCAACACGCCGGAACCGACCCTCACCCCGACCCCCTCCGGCCCGATAGAGTACACGGTTGAGGTCAACGACACCCTGTTCTCGATCGCCGAGAAGTTCGGTCTGACGATGGACCTGCTGATCTCCTTCAATGGCCTGACAGATCCGAACAACATCGGCGTGGGGTCCAAGCTGCTGATCCCGCCAGCCGATTCCGAAATTCCGACCGAGACAGCGGTCCCGACCGGGTTGCCGCGCGGCTCCCGGATCGAGTACGTGGTCAAGACCGGCGACACGCTGGTATCGATCGCCGCCAAGTTCAACAGCACGGCTGAGGCCATCGCCTTGGAGAACAAAATCAAGGTGACGGACGTTCTATTTGTAGGCACCAAGCTGGTTGTGGTGGTGAACATTGCCACGCCAACGCCTACGGTGCCGGGGCCGGTCGGGTCTCCCACCGCCACCCGCGTCCCGTAAAGCACCTGCTGGCTGCAATTCCAACCTGAAGGACTTCGGCCAAGGTGGGGTTACCCCACCTTGGCTGCATGTTCGGCACGGTCTGCTTGGGGGGACGGGCCCGGCAGGGTCAGGGGTGTGTTTCTTCGTCGGCGAAGCGGGCGAGGGCCCAGTGGACGGCCTCGCGCACGTCCGGGTCGGCCTCGCGCTCGAGCACAGCCTTCAACTCCGATGGAGCCTGCGGGTCCTGCAGATTGGCGGCGACGATCGCCGCATTGCGCAGCACCCCGCTGCGCCGCGCACGCTTGAGGGCGCTTTGCTGCAACGCGCGCGGGAATTCCTCCGGCGCCAGCCGAAGCAGGTCGAGCGCTCTCGGCGAGCGCAGCAGCGGCCGGGGCTGGAACTCCGGATCCTGGGTCGGCGCGGCGAAGCGCACATTCCACGGGCAGACCTGCTGACAGATGTCGCAGCCGAAGCCCCAGCTACCGATCGCGCTCCGCAGCTCGGGCGGGATGCTGCCGCGCAGCTCGATGGTCAGATAGGAGATACAGCGCCGCGCGTCGAGGGTGCGGTCCGGACGGATGCAGCCCGTCGGGCAGGCGTCCAGGCAACGCCGGCAGGAGCCACAGTGATCGGAGGTGAAGGCGGGATCCGCCGGCAGGTCCAGATCCAGCAGTACTTCGGCCAGGAAGAGGTAGGAGCCCAGGCGCGGATGGATCAAGCAGGCGTTGCGCCCGATCCAACCCAGCCCCGCCTGTTGGGCGAGCTCGCGTTCGAGCAGCGGCCCGGTGTCCGTGTACACCCGATGGTGGATCGCTCTGCCGACGTGCGCTTCCAGGCCGGCCACCAGCCGGCGCAGGCGCGCGGGGAGCACCCGGTGGTAGTCCTGGCCCTGAGCGTAGGCGGCGATGTCTATCTGCCAGGGTGCGCCCTCCGCTGGCGGGGAGGGCAGGTAGTTGGCGGCGACGACCAGGACCGAGCGGCACTCAGGCATGACGTCGCGTGGGTCGCGGCGAGCCGCCACTGCCCGCTCGGTGGCGAGATAGCCCATCGTCCCATGCCGGCCGGCGGACACCCACGAGCGGTAGACGTCGTGATGCTGCACGGCCCTGGGATGGGTGATGCCGGCCAGGTCGAACCCCAGGTCGGCGCAGGCCGACTTGATGTACCGGGCCAGATCCGCCGGGTCAGACATCGGCAGGTCCGCCTCCTACAGGCCCGGAACGCCAACCGCCTCCGAACCTCGGAGGCGGATTGTCGTGCACGGAGGCAGGCAGAGCAAGCCGGATCAGCCCTTCAGGTGGTCAATAATCGCCGCGGCCGCGCGGCGTCCGCCGGCCATGGCCGTGACCACCAGGTCGGGGCCGGTGACGGCATCGCCGCCGGCATACACGCCGGGCTTGGAGGTGGCGCCGGTCTGCTTGTCGGCCGTGATCTGTCCCCACTTGTCGGCCTTCAGGTCCGGTGTGGTCTTGCCGACGATCGGATCCGGCCAATAGCCCAGTGCCAGAATCGCGCTGTCGGCGGACACGGTGAAGTTAGATCCTTCGATCGGGACCGGCCGGCGCCGGCCGCTCGAATCCGGTTCGCCCAGTTCGCACTGCAGGCATTCGACTGCGCCCAGCCGGCCATCCGGACCTTCGATGAAGCGGACCGGCTGAGTCAGGAAGCGATACTTGGCCCCTTCCTGCCGCGCCAGCTCGCGATCCTTCTTCCCGCCAGGCATCTCTGCCTCGGTCCGGCGGTACAGGCAGGTGACCTGCTCTGCGCCCATGCGCAACGCGGTGCGCAGGCAATCGGAGGCTGTGTCGCCTCCGCCGATTACCACAACCCGGCGTCCGATCGCCGGCACTTCCTTCTTCTCGTCCGGGAGCAGCGCCGGGTCGACGTTGGTGCGGATCAGGAAGTCGGTGGCCAAGTAGACGCCGGGAAGGTCCGCGCCGGGAGCGTCGAGCGTGGCGTCCACGCCGGTGCCGACACCGATGTACACCGCGTCATAGCCTTCGGCGAACAGGTCGTCAATCGTCTTGTCCTTGCCGATGCGCACGCCGGTGGCGAACTCGATGCCCGCGTTGCGGTAGTCCTCCAGACGGGCCATCACGATTTCCTTGGGCAGCTTGAAGTTCGGAATGCCGTAGATCAGCAGGCCGCCGGGGTAAGGCAGGGCCTCGAAGACGGTCACAGCGTGTCCTTCGCGCACGAGCAGTTCGGCGCAGGCCAGGCTCGATGGGCCGGCGCCGATGCAGGCGACCTTCTTTCCTGTCGGTTCGCCGACCGGAATCTTCACCCCGCCGTTGGCCCGCTGATAGGCAGTGACGAAAGCCTCCAGCGCCCCGGTCAGGACCGGCTCTTCGCGCTTGTTGCGGACGCACGCCCCCTGGCACAAGGCTTCATGCGGGCAGACCAGGCCGCACACCTCGGGCAGCGTACTCGTCTGCCGGTAGACTTCGGCCGCGCCCAGAAAATCCCCTTGCTCGATCAGCCACATCGCCGAGGGGATATCGTTGTGGACCGGACAGGCCTGGAAGCATGGCGCCGGATCCGGGCAGTGGATGCACCGTTCGGCTGCCTGGCGTGCCTGTTCCTCGGTCAGCGGCAGAAAGGTCGCCTGGAAGTCGGCAACCCGCTCCTCCACCGGCCTGGCGACGATGTCCACCAGCGGGATGCGCATCCGCGCCTTACGGTCAATTACGAGATTCTCACCTGGAATCGACTGCATTGCCGCCCCTCCCAGACTGCTTGTACAGATGATATGCACCGAAGTAGGACAGTATCAGTCCAAGATGTCACGCTGCGGGCGGAAAGTCGTCACCTCCAGGCGCAGGCCCAGCCGACAAAGGTCATGCGCGCCCGGCTTTCGCCAAGCGACCGCCCTGGCCACTGTAACTCCCCAGCGGCCGGCGGGCAGGGGCGTCGGGGCCGTCGAACGGCTCATCCGCACTTAACCTGCAGGGGGCGGAGGACATGGTATTCTTCTTCTCCGCGCGAGCAGCCTCGGACAGGTGCTGGTACCAGCCCCAGGGTCGCAGCCTCGATTTGCGGCAGCGAAAGAGATTGGCCCGCACAGCCTACAAGAAGGATCCACTCTCCGTTCACAAGCTCACACCAGGCTGAAGTGAACGGCGCGGAAAGGGCAAGGCATGAGCAACCACTCCCGTAGACTCCCCTTCCCGGTGTTGGCCCTGCTGGCAGCGGCCACCCTGGTCCAGGCTTGCACAGCGGGTCCGCCGCAAGCTGAGGATCTGCAGACTCAGCCGGCCGAGCGGGGAAACCTGACGGCCGTCGTGGGTGCGACGGGAACCGTCCGTCC
>JBFYRF010000142.1:0-3108 GCA_041302385.1 Anaerolineales bacterium
CCCTTGTTGATCGAAGTGGTAACCACCTGATCGACGAACGGGATCTCGGCATCCACCGATTTCTTCAGGTTCTCGCCCACGGCCGCGGCGGCGATGCCGCTGCGTTTGTCCATCTTGTTGAGCACGAAGAAGATGCGCTCGCGCGGCATTCCCAGGATCCCGACCAGATCGAGGAACAGCCGGGCGTCCTTGATCGCCGGGATCTCAGGCGTGGCGACGGCCAGGATCAGGTCGGCCTCCTCCAAGATCGCCAGGGTTGTGTCGTCCATCGTGGACGAAGTATCCACCACGACATAGGCGAACACGCCCTTTAGCCAGCGCAGCACCGGCCGCACCTGGTCGGCGTGGATCTCGTCAGCCATCTCCGGGCGCGGCGGCGCCGGCAGCACCTTCAGGCCCGAGGCGTGCGACATCAGGATCTCATCGACGAACTCGCGATCGAGCTCCTCGACCCGCGACGCCAGATCGACCATGCTCAGCTTGACCTGCATGTTGAGAAACACCGAGACATCGCCGAACTGCAGATGGCCGTCGACCAGCACCGCCGGGGTGTGCTCGGCGTTCAGCCCGATGGCCAGGTTGGTGGCCAGCGTGGTGCATCCTACCCCGCCCTTGGCCGAGTAGACCGCGATCAGCTTGCCCTGCGAGGCGACCAAGGGCCCGGTGGGCCCCCCTCGCCCCGTCAGGACCACCCGCTCCTGGGCCCGCAACTCCTTATCGATCGCGGCCAGCCCGTTCTGACGGACGGAGGTGATCAGCTCTTCCGTGGAGGGAGGCTTGGGGATGAAATCGCTGGCGCCGGCCCGCATCGCCTCGCGCATGTAGTGCGCTTCGTTCTGCACCGACACAATGATGATCTGGGCGAACTCGACATCCCTGAGCAGCTCGCGGGTGACGCTGATGCCGTCCATGTCGGGCATGTTGATGTCCATGACCACAACATGCGGACGGGTGGCGCGGGCGATCTCCAGCCCTTCCTGGCCGGTCCGCGCTGCGCCGACGACCTCGATGTCCTTCTCAAACTGAAGGAGCTTGCGGATGTTCTCGCGAAACTCCGCAATATCGTCGACGATCAGGACGCGGATGCTCTCGCCAGCCGGCTCAGGCATGCGGCCTCATCCTGGCGTGCTTACTGTACCGGCGCCGGCGGCGCAGCGTCGTTGGGCAACACCGGCACAATCGGCTTGGTCAGGCGCGGCTCGACTCCAAAGTCCAATGGCTCCGGTACTTCGATGCGGTAGTTCTCAAACAGGTACCCCAGCGTGACGCTGCTGGTGGTGGTCGCCGTGACGTCGTTCGGACCGCGCAGCGTGAAGACCAAGTCCAGCCCGGCCTTCATCGCCCAGTTGAGCGCCAGGGCATCCTGCGGCGTGACGATCAATGTGACAACGTCCGGCGGGAGCACGGTCGGGGTCTGTCCTTCTGCGGCGGAGGGCGCGCCGACGCCCTGCGGCTGCACCGCCGCCAGTTGCCCGAGCGCCTCCTCATCGGCGGTCTTGAACGAGCCAACCTGAAGCACCGTGGCGTTCTCGATCAAGCGCTGCGAGACCAAGCGCGGGCGTTGCCCTTCGACGGGCGTCTGGTATAGCGGGACGTCGGTCTCGGGCACGATCTCCAGCTTGCCCATCGGCGGCGGTTCGGGGTTGACGCACTCCGGGCCCCGCTCCCCCTGCTTCAATTCCGTGCAGGCATACCCGGTGCGATTGCCGCCGTCCTGGCCGAGCAGCAGCAAGGTGTCATTCGGCAGCACCGACTGGAAATCCTCGTCCATGTCAAGCACCACCGCACTGACGATCACGTCCACCTTGTCGCCGTTGCGCAGGGCGAAGGCCACGCTCGACAGCCGGGTGATCGGCACCGAGATGGCAGTCAGGCCAGGCGGGATGGCGACCGCCGCCTTGCTGCCCTGGCCGAGCAGCTTGCCTGGCTCCTCGGTCAACATGTTCTGCGTGATCGGCATGCCGCGGGCGATGTCCAGGCGGGCGTACTTCCCGGCCACCTGGGTGATGTCGGTCAGCATGGTTTCGACGATCAGGTCGCGCGGGTACGGCGAAACGACCAGGGCGTTCTCGGGCACAACCGAGCCGCGGGCGATATCCTGCGCAGCGATCACGATGCCGCCAATATCCGGCGGTGCTTCCTCCTCAGACGGCGCGCCCCCTCCGCCGCCTCCGATCCGCGTCAGGACCAGCCAAGCCGCCAGCACGCCCAGCAGCAACACCATCGCGACCAGGATCAGCATTCGTCCGCGGCGCATCCTGTTCCTCCTTAGGCGGTCCCTCAGATCGGCAACCGTCTGGCAATCATACTTTCAGCAAACCCGTTGTCAAGCCAAAGCCGTCCGACCCGGCATGCCGGATCGAGGCTTCCCCTTCGACACAGGGAGCCCTATCGCCGATAGGGCTCCTCCTCAGCTCGTGCTCAGTCCCGGCCCAACCGGCAGTGCCGGCATGGGCGCTAGATGCTGGTGACGATGTTGCTGAACACGTTGCCGATGGCCGGTCCAAGCAGCGCAAGAATGACAATGACGACGACGGCCACCAAGACGAGAATGAGCGCGTACTCGACCAAACCCTGTCCTCTTTCCTTCGGGGCGAACAACATGGCTCCTTCCTCCTTTCCTGCCGGTCTCCCAAGGCTTCTGGGGTGCCCTCATTATAGGGAGCCGGGGAAGCGCCGCTCAATAGGACCTCGGTCCGCGCAGGGCAGGCCTGGCCCTGGCTCCTTACAGACGCCTTGCTCACTCCACTGGGATGGCAAAGGCAATACGCGTGCCGGATCCGGGGGTCGATTCGACCTCCAGGCTGCCGCCGACCTGCTCAATGCGCTTGGCCAGGTGCTTCAGGCCCCGCTCGGGCGCCTGCTCGTCCAGCACCGCCTCCCGGTCGAAGCCGCGCCCGTTGTCCTCCACACTGACCCGGATCTGGCCGGCGTCCATGTCCAGGCCAACCTTGGCCTGGGTCGCCTGGGCATGCTCGCGGATGTTGCCCAGCAGGCTTTGCACCGCCCGGAAGATCAGCACCTCGCGGTGCGACTCAACCCGGCGCTCCGAGCCGGTGACAACCACCGTCACCGCCAGCCCGGTCTTGTCCTTGAAGGCATCGACGT
>JBFYRF010000164.1:0-19974 GCA_041302385.1 Anaerolineales bacterium
ACGACGTCGAGGTTGCGCAGTCCGATGTCGGCATCCAGGCACACGGTTCGCAGGCCCTGGGCAGCCAGCGCCACGCCGATGTTGGCGGTGGCGGTCGTCTTGCCGACGCCGCCCTTGCCTGAGGTGAGGGTCGCGGTCATTGCAGTCATTCGTACTTCGATGCCTCCGACGGCTAGCGCCGACCTTCGATCGACCAGGGCTCGGCGACAAGCTGGCCATCACGGATCAGGGCCGTCTCCGGCCGCGGCTTGCCCCGGCGGTCGGGCGAGACGGCGATGTGGGCTCCGATGCGCAGCTGGGTTGGCGCCAGATCGAGGGCGCACACCCGCGCCGTGTCCTGCCCGCTGGCGCCGGCGTGTACCGTGCCCCGCAGTCGCCCCCAGACGATCACGTTGCCGCCGGCGACGATTTCGGCGCCGGGATTGACGTCGCCCAGCACAACGACGTGCCCCGGAAAGTGCACCTTGTGGCCGGAGCGCAGCGTGCGCTGCACGAACAGACACTCCTCGCCCTCCAACGCATGTGGGCTGGCTTCCGCCTCCGCCTCTACCGCCGGCTCAGGCGTACGGGGCTGCACGAGCAGGCCAAGGTTCGCCGCGGCTTCCTGCGTGGCGGGATGCTCGCCGCGCACGGCGCGCAGGTGAACCTCGCGCGACGCCAGTGCGTCGCGCAGCCGGCCGAGGTCGCCGGCGCGAGCTTCGGCTTCACCCACCTGAAGGGTCAGCTGTGCGCCGCGGAAGAAGTCCGCCCGAAGGTCGATAGCATGCAGCAACGCCTCGACCGATTCTGGCCACTCGCCTGCCGGCAGCACTGCCAGCAAGCCATCCCCGGTCCCCTTGATCTCAAGCGAGGAGTCCATCGTCGGCGCCCAAGCCGGCGATTATAGTGCACACTCCCCCTGCCGCGCTAGGAGTCGCGCGAGGCATCGCCAGCCTTGAGGGCGAAGTAGGTCTCCAGGATCTGGCGCACAACCGGCCCGGCCGTGACGGCGCCCTCGCCTCCGTTGTACAGGAAGGCCACCACGGCGATCTCAGGATTCTCATACGGGGCGAATGCGGCGTACCAGGCATGGGTCGGCCACTGGCCGGGCACGCACAACCCCTTCTCGCGCGCCTCGACGTCGCAAAACTCGCCGGTGCCGGTCTTCCCGGCGGAAGAGATGTTCTCCAATTCGGCGTAGCCTGCGGCTGTGCCCTGGGTGACCGCCCGCTGCATCCCCTGCCGGACCAGGTCGATGACTTCCGGCGAGACCTCGATATCCGGAGTGGGCAGCGGACGTTCGGCCATCAAGTCGAGCACAGTCTCCGGCGCCCGGATGCAGCTCCCGATCTGCTCCGCAGGCGTGATGACCCCGTCGGTGAGATCCCAGAGCAGGCAGGGATCGACCTGCTCGATCACGTTCCCCTCGCCGTCCAGAACCTGCGAGATCAGATGCGGCCACATCACCCGGCCTCCGTTGGCCAGCGTGGCGATCGAGGACAGGACCTGCAGCGGGGTGCCCAGGACGAATCCCTGGCCGGTGGCGGAGTTGTAGGTATCCCCGGTTGACCAGTTTTCGCCGAGATTGATCCGCTTCCAGTCCTCGCTCGGGATCAGCCCGTCCTCTTCGGCGGGCAGCTCGATGCCCAGTTGGTGGCCAAAACCCAGAGCACGGGCGTAGATCCCCAGGCGTTCGATACCCAGTCCGCCGGGCTCGATCGGTTCGCCAGGAAAGCCGCCTCCGATCTTGTAGAAGTACACATTGCAGGACTCGGCCAGCGCGTCGAGGAAGCGGATGCGGCCGTGACCGTCCTCTTTCCAGCACACGAAGTCTTTGGCGAGCCCGGGATCGTTGGGGAAGTACGCGTTTTGGATCGTGATCTTGCCCGGGTCATTGAGCGGGGTATTGGGTGAGATCACGTTCTCGTTGAGCGCCCCGACCGCCGTGACCACCTTGAAGGTCGAACCCGGGGGAAACTCGGACGAGATGGCGTGATTGACCAGCGGCTTTCCCCGTTCGTCATCGACCAGCTGCTGGTAGTAGTCCTGGGGAATGATGCGTGCCAGACGATTGTTCTCGTAGGTCGGCAGGCTGGTCATGGCCAGGATCTCGCCGGTTTGGGGGTTAATGGCGATGGCCACCCCCAAGGGGACCTTGGTCTCGCCGGCAAACCGGTTGATGAAATCGATGCGGGCGGCCAGGGCCGACTCGGCCGCTGCCTGCAGCCGGGTGTCGATCGTCATGCGCAGGCTGTTCCCAGGCAGCGGCTGGGTCACCTCGCCAACGTCTCGCATCGGCTGTCCGGCGACATCCTCCTCGACGTCTTTCCTGCCGTTCCTGCCGGCGAGCGCGGCCTGATAGGCGCCCTCTACTCCGGCGTAGCCAACCTTGTCGCGCGAGGGATCGAAGCCCAACGACTGGTACAGCTCGGAGAACGCCGCCGGGATGGGGCCCAGATAGCCAATCAGCGCCGAGGACAGCCGGCCCGTGGTGTATTCGCGCACCGGCGTGATCTCGACCGCTACCCCGGGAAGATCGACCTGTTCCTCGCTCATGATGCGCGCCAATTCTTCCGGCACGTCGCAGGCGATCGGCCAGGCTTCATAGGGCGCGATCGTGGCGCCCTCCTCGATCAACTGGCGCACGCCGCGTCCCGGCACGCATTTCGCGGCTGGCGGGCCGGGACGGTCGAGCGGCACCCCGGTCAGCTGCGCCAGCCGCGTGTAGATGCCCTCCACCTCGGCGGGGCTGTCCGGAAGCAGCGCCGGCGTGACCACGATATTGAAGGTTGGGATGTTGCGCACCAACTGATAGTTGTTGCGGTCGTAAACCACGCCGCGCGGTGCTTGGATATTCACTCGGGTGATCCTGTTCTCCAGCGCGGCCTCAAGGAATTCGGCGTTGCGCATGACCTGGAACGAGAACAGGCGCCAGATGAAGAGCGCCGAAACCGCGAGCATCACGGCGTAGGTGACGGCCAGCCGCCAGCGAGGGATGGGGGATGAACCGTTGCCGTTGATCCTCACAGCGCCACCTTGGGAGGGTAGAGAGTCCGCTCCAAGCTCCCGACAAGCTGCGCCGCCGGGATGGCCAGCAGCAGGTTCAGCAGGGCCGCGGGCAGGACGATGCGTGCCAGTGCGAGGGAGATGTCCGTGCCTGGATGGATCAGCAGCACAACCAGGCCGAGAATGGCGTAATACACTGTCGTCGCCAGCAACACCGCGCCCAGTGCGGCGAACTGGTGGGCGCGCCATACCCTGCCTTGTGCCAGCGTAGCGACGTTGGCGGCCGCGATGAGGGCGATGGCGCTGACGCCGAGCGGAACTCCAGAAAGCAGGTCAAGCAGCATGCCCGCCACCAGCCCCAGCACCATCGACTGCAGCAGGCGGCCGGTCAGCGCCCAGGCGACGACCAGCAACAGCACCAGGTCTGCCCGGCCGTCGAGTAGCTCGAAGAAAGGCAGCACGGCGGTCTGCACGATCACCAGCAAGGCGGAGACGGGGATCAGCACCAGCAGGCCCATTCGTCATTGCCCCGGCTGCGTTGTCAGCGGAGTGAAGCTCGCCACAATCAAGAGAATCTCCAGGTCGTCGAAGTCGACACTCGGCGTGACGACCGCCTGCTGGAACACCTCGAAATCCCGCCGACGCACGCTGATGACCTGGCCGACTGGGATCTGCGGCGGGTAGTTGCCCCCCAGACCGGAGGTGAGAACGAGCTCGCCCGGGACGACTTCCGCGTCCTGGTCGATCATGTCGACGCGCAGCTCGCCGTTTGGCTGCGCAGAGGTCACACCGTCGGCCCGGCTGTCTTGCAGCCTGACGTTCACCGCTTCTGCCGGATCTGTGATCAGCGACACGCGTGAGGCGGTGGGGTAGACCTCGATGATCCGGCCGACCAGTCCGGACTGATTGACGACTGGCATCCCGCGTGCCACCCCGGCATTGGTGCCGGCGTCAATCCACAGCGCCCGAAGGAAAGGGCTGGCATCACTGCCGATCACGCGGGCCGCGACATAACGGTTCTGGGGCGCGCCGCGCGCAAAATTCAGCAGGGCCGCCAGGACGTCGACCTCGGCCGCCTGCTCGCGCAGCGTGATCACCTCCTGCTGCAGCCGAGTGACCTCAGCCTCCAGCTCAACGTTGCGGGCACGCAGAGTGGCGACATCGCCGGGGGAGGAGGCCAGATCGCGCAGCGCCGCCAGGCGGGGTCCGATTACACCCTGCAGCGCCACCAGCGGCCGAAGCACCAACCCCTCCGCCGGGCGCAGGTAGCCGGCCTGGCTGAGAATCAGCACGCTCAGCGCCAGCAGCAGCAGGGAGGCGGTAAGCAGTAGGCGAGGGGAGAAGCGTGGCATGCCTGACCGTACACCTGGACCTGTCGCTCGCCCGCCCGGTCAGACTGTCGGCCGGTTGAGGCCGATCAGATACTTGCGATTGAGCTCAAGGTTCTCCAGGATCGCGCTGGCGCCGCGAACGACACAGGTCATCGAGTCCTCGGCTACCCAGACCCGCATTCGCAGCTCGGAGGCCAGCCGCTCGGCCATGCCCTGCAACAGCGAACCGCCGCCGGCCAGGCAGATGCCGCTCTCCATCAAGTCGGCCACGATTTCTGGCGGGACCTCGTCCAGGGCGTCCTTGATCGTCTGCACGATGATGCGCACCGAGGCGGAGAGCGCCTCGCGGATCTCCACCGAAGAGACTTCGACCGCTTCCGGCAGGCCGCTGACCAAATTGCGCCCTCGCACGCTGGACATTCGCTCTTCTTTCAGCGGGTAGGCAGACCCGATCGTGATCTTGACGCGCTCCGCCATCCGCTCACCGATAAGTAAGTTGTACTTGTTCCGCACGTAGGCCACGATGTCCTGGTCCATCTCATCGCCGGCGACTCGCAGAGAGCGAGAGACGACGATCCCTCCCATAGAGAACACGGCCAGCTCGGTGGTGCCGCCGCCGATGTCCACGATCATCGAGCCGCGCACCTCGCCCACTGGGAGACCCGCGCCCAGCGCAGCCGCCGTGGGCTCTTCGATCAGGTAGGCCTCGCGCGCGCCGGCTGCCATGGTGGCATCATAGACGGCACGCTTCTCCACTTCGGTTGCGCCGCTCGGCACGCCGACCACCACCCGCGGCCGGGGAATGGGGACGATGCTCTGTTCATGGGCTTTACCGATGAAGTACTCCAGCATGGCTTCGGTGATCTCGAACTCCGAGACGACGCCGTCCCGCAGCGGACGCAGGGCGACCACGTTGGCCGGGGTCCGGCCGACCATCTCCTTGGCCTCGGCGCCAATTGCCAGCGGCCGCTTGCTCTTCTTCTCGATCGCTACCCACGAGGGTTCGTCAATCACAATGCCCTTGTTGCGGACGCTGACCAGTGTGTTGGCCGTTCCAAGGTCAATCCCGATGTCCAGGGAGAACAGCCCGAGGAACCAGGTGAGCGGATTGACAGCCAACGCAACGCCTCCGCCGCCAGAGTGCGGGCGACGAAGGATTATAGCATGGGGGTTGGATGGCTGCCGGGCTGGCGTTATGTCTAATGGATCGCTCATGCTGGGCGCTCGGGGGCTATAATCGCCACAAGTTGGACGCCTTCGTCGCTCGCGTGCAGGATTTCATCGCCCAGCGCCAGCTGCTCCCGCCTGCGAGCCGCGTGCTTGCGGCCGTCTCCGGCGGGGCAGATAGCATGGCGCTGCTCGACTGCCTGACCCGGCTGGGTTACTCGGTGACGGTGGCTCACCTGGATCATGGGATTCGCCCTGGGAGCTGGGGCGAAGCGGAGCTGGTGCTGCGCCGGGCCGCGGAGCGGGGAATCCCGGCAATTGCCGAGCGCTGGGAGGTTCCGCAGGCGGCCGCGGCAGGCGAGAACCTCGAGGCGGCGGCGCGCAGGCTGCGCTACACCTTCCTGGCGCGCCTGGCAGCCGAGACCGGCTCGGGGGCGATCGCAACCGGCCACACCGCCGACGACCAGGTCGAGACCTTCCTGCTCCACCTGCTGCGGGGTAGTGGGACCCAGGGGTTGCGCGGCATGCTGCCCGAGCAGGCGCTCAGTGGCGTTGTCGCAGTCCCTGCTGCAGGCGGCGTCCGGCTGGTCCGGCCCCTGCTGTGCGTCTGGCGACACGAGACCATCGACTTCTGCCGTCGCCTGGGCACTCCCGTGATCGAGGATCCGAGCAACCTGAATCGGGATCTGCTGCGCAATCGAGTCCGCCACGAACTCGTCCCGCAACTCGAGGGATACAACCCGCAGGTCCGAAAAGCGATCTGGCGGGCTGCGCAGGCGACTGCCGAAGCGCATGCCGCACTGGTGGAGGATGCCGGGCTGGGGTGGGCGCGGGCGGCCATCGAGACCGAAGACGGAGTCCTCCTGCGGTTGAGGCCGCTGCGACAGTCCCCGGAGGCGGTTCAGAAGCTGATGCTGCGCCGGGCCTTCACCGCCTGCGGTGGCGAGAGCGATCAGTCCGGCGCTATCGAGCGCCTGCAGCGGTTGTGCCAGCCCGGCTCTCCGGCGCATGCCGAGATGGGCGGTGGGGTCGATGTGTGGAGGACAGGCGCCCGCCTGTTCATCGTGCGCGCAGCAGATGATGCATGGGCGGGCTTCCCGCAGTGCGTGCACCGCAGCCCGTCGGCGTTGTTGCCCGAGCGGCGAATCCGCCTGCGCCATGGATGGTCCTTGCGCTGTGAGCGAATCGCTGCCCGGGGAGGATTTCCTGCAAAGCTGCGCGCCGAACCTGGTGCACTGTCAGCCTGGCTGCCGGTGGAATCGCGTGAGCCGAGGCTGAGCGTGCGGCCGTGGCAAGCGGGGGACCGGATGCGGCTGTTCGGCACGGGCGGCACGGTCAAAGTGGCCGACCTGTTGGCGCGGGCGCAGGTGCCGCCGCCAGCTCGTCGGGGATGGCCGGTGGTACTGCTGGGCGGCGAAGTCGCATGGATTCCCGGTGTGCAGCGCGGCGAGCTGTGCCGGGTGCCCTCCTCCGCTCACAGCCTGCTGCATCTGGAGCTGACCGAGCCGCGCGGCAAGCCCGTCTGGCTCGACCGCCTGGGGGCGCCCGCCGATTGACTCGGCCGGTGCTCTTTGCTAGAATGCCCTGAGCCTTCGGGCGACAACTGAATAGGGAGACCAGCGTATGGGTCTCGGCGGTAAGCCGAGATCACGAGGCGGAGGTTCCTCGCCGTGAGGCGAGGCTAACCCCGGGCAACCGGGGGAAAATCGATCCATCAGCGGATGCCTCCAAGCCGACCACCGGCTTTCCTTCTCCCTTCCGAGTAAGTTGGCGCGCAAAACCGGGTGGTGACAGCCGGGACAACCGTGCCGACAGTGGACAGGCCTGGTATTGGCTGGCCTGTGCCGTGGAAGGGGCGGAGCCGTTGGCAGTTGACCGGCGGGCACGCCCTGCGTGCCCGTTTTGTTTTTTCCGGGCTGCGTGGGGCACAGGCCGGATGCATCCAACTCCTGGAGGGCGATGATGAGCAAGGAAGTGCTGCGGCGGGTCGTGGAAGACAAAGTCAGGTTCGTCTGCTTGCAGTTCACTGACGTGATCGGGGCGGTGAAGAGTGTCGATCTGCCGGTGGCCCAGCTTGAAGCGGCGCTTGAGGACGGGGTGTGGTTCGACGGTTCATCGGTCGAGGGCTTCGCCCGCATCCAGGAAAGTGATATGCGCCTGGTGCCCGACGCGGCAACCTACGCCGTCCTTCCCTGGAGCGACCCCGAGCGCCGCAGGGCGCGGCTGTTCTGCGACATCTACCGCCCGGACGGCGTGCCGTTTGCCGGCGATCCCCGCGGCATCCTCAAGCGGGCCACGGAAGCCATTCGCCAGCGAGGCTGGGAGTTCAATGTCGGACCGGAACCTGAGTTCTTCCTGTTGCGCAAGAACGGGCCGACCCCGATCCACCCTGTGCCGCACGATGTGGGCGGCTACTTCGATTTCTCCGCCAGTGATGATGCCCAACGGGTTCGGGCGGAGCTGATGCTGGCGCTGGAAGGCATGGGACTGGAGGTCGAGACTGGGCACCACGAGGTGGCGCTCGGACAGCACGAGATCGACTTTCGCTACACCGACGCCGTGCGGGCGGCCGACAATGTGATCACCCTCAAGTACACGGTCAAGGCACTGGCAGCCAAGCACGAACTGGTGGCCACGTTCATGCCCAAGCCGATCTTTGGCATGAATGGCTCAGGAATGCATTGTCACCAATCGATCTTCGATCCACGCGGTAAAAACCTGTTCTATGACCGGGCAGACGAATTCAAGCTATCGGAGCTGGCCTACCAGTTCGTCGCCGGGCAGCTCGAGCATGCGCGCGGCCTGTCGGCTGTCGTCGCGCCGACGGTCAACTCCTACAAGCGGATCGTTCCGGGGTATGAGGCGCCGGTGTATGTGTGTTGGGCGCAGATCAATCGCTCGGCCTTGATCCGGATCCCGCGCCATATGGATGAGCGGTCGAAGGCCACGCGCGCCGAGTTGCGCTGTCCCGATCCGTCGTGCAATCCCTATCTGGCATTTGGCGTGATGCTGGCTGCGGGGTTGGACGGCGTGGATCGCGGGCTTTCCTGCCCCCCACCGGTCAACAATCTGAATATCTACGAGATGTCGGGACCGGAGCTGGAGGGGATGGGGATCCGCCAGTTGCCCGGATCGCTGGCTGAGGCCCTGGACGAGTTGGAAAACGATGCCGTGATCGGATCGGCACTGGGCGCCGAGGCGCTGGAGGCATTCGTGCGCGCCAAGCGCACCGAGTGGGATACCTACCGCACGCGTGTGACCGACTGGGAGGTCAGCGCCTACCTTGAGACGGCTTGAGGTCCGAGGCCGTGCCAAGGGCCGCGACGGCAGGAAGCCGCGACGGGCACGGCTGCCACGGCAAGGAGCGACCGTGAGCTAGTTGCCAGCTGCTAGTCGCGGATTGCCTCCTTCTGCTCACGAACACGTCGCCGGGTGCGGCAGTAGGTGCACTCACCCGGCGCGGTGGTCGGCTGCCCGCAGCTCGAGCAGGGGTGCATTTCGGGCTGGGACAATTCGCCTTCGGGCTGGACAAAGAGGCCGGCCTCCCGTGCACGCAGAAACGACAGGTAGAAGGAGAGCTTCGCACCGGGGCGCTCCGCTTCCAGTCGGTTGAGCAGGTTCTTGTGCATCAGATTGGTTGCGCCCTCGGCGTGCGGGCATTCGTCGTAGACGTACTCGATCCCGCGCAGCAGCGCGTAGGCAGCTGTCTCACGTTCGAGCAGCCGGCAGAAGGGCTTGACCTTGGGCGCGAATCCGGGCCGCCCTTCCAGCGCGGGCGCCTGGCGACCCAGGTAGCCCGTCGACCAGTTGAGCGTGTTGCCGAACAGGACCGCCACTTCGTCGTCCAGGTTGTGGCCGGTAGCCAGTGCATCGTACCCGCCCTCCAGCGCCACGCGGTTCATCTCGTGGCGTTTGGTCAGCCCACACACGGAGCATGGCTTCTGCTGGCCCCGGTGGGTTAGGCGTGCCACTTCGGGAATGCTGGCGCCCAGCTCAGACGGGACATCGACGGTATGCAGGCGTAGCCCGCGCGCCTCGGCGAACGTGCGGCAGCGGGTCAGGGACTGGTCGGAGTAGGCAACACCGCCGTCGATCCCCAGGCCGATGTACAGTCCATCCGCCGAGTAGCCCAGCCGGACCAAGACGTCCCACAGGCCAAGCGAGTCCTTGCCGCCGGAGACAGCAACGAGCACGCGGTCCGTTGGGGAGAACATGCGGTAGCGCTCGATTGCGCGTTGGGCCTGCTCGGGGACCCACTCGAGGAAGTGGGGGCCGCACAGCGCCAGGCGGTGATGGCGCATATTGATCGCAGCCGTGGCGCCGCACTTGCGGCACTTCATGGTTCGGCAGCCCCGCCCGAGATGACGGCGATCAGGCGAATGACTTCGCCCTCCTGCAGGATGACGTCGTCTGTGATCAGTTGTCCCTGACGCGTCGTTAGGACCGTCTCCGGCTGTATGTCCAGCCGCAGCAATGCGTCGCGCACGGTCATTCCGTGGCGCACCTCGTACTGCTTCTCGCGCAAGATGAGGGTTGCCGTCATGTGGGTCTGCCTGAGGTGCATTGTACCGTAGCCGACTCTGCCAAGGGGGCATGCGGGCGCCGCAGGGCAGGCAGCGCTCGATTTGCGCTCGCCCTGCAGCCAGCAGCCTGCCGGCCGGGCGTGCCGAGCAGGCGGGGGATCAGCGATCCTGGGCGACAGACTGGTGCTCGGCCGCCCGCACGGCCTGAAAGGCGGTGAGCGCAACTTCGATCATCCGTGTCTCAGGCTCACGTGTGGTCAAAGCCTGCAGGCCGAGGTTGGGCAGCAGGAGCAGCTGCGCCCACCAGGCATGCTGGTGCCGACCGGTCCAGCGGATGTATTCGTACGCCAGTCCGGCGACCACCGGGATCAGCAGGATGCGGCTGATCAGGCGCAAGCCGATCGGCATGGGGCCAAGCAGGGCGAAGAGCAGGATCGAGAACACGACCACGGTCAGCAGGAAAGCCGTACCACAGCGGGCATGCTGCCGGGGGAAGCGGGAGATGCTCTCCGGAGTCATGGCGGGGTCGTTGGCCTCGAAGGCGTTGATCGTCTTGTGTTCGGCGCCATGGTAGGCGTAGACCCGGCGGATCTCGGGGACCGTTCCGATGGCGGCTATGTAGCCGATCAACAATCCCAAGCGCAGCGCGCCTTCGATCAAGGCGGTGAGCCAATGGGGCGTCCCCAGCAGCCTTTCAACGCCGTAGGCCGCGCCGGCAGGCAGCGCGAAGAAGATCAGCAGGGCGAATCCAAGCGAGACGACCAATGTGCCGGCCATGGTCTTGTTATCGATCACCTGCTGCTGGCCGGTTTGCACGTCGGCTGAGAAGGAGAGGGCCCGGTACCCCAGGGAAAGGGAATCCCACAGCACGATCAGTCCGCGCACCACCGGAAGCCGCAGCAGGCTCTCCCGCCGGGCGGAGGGAACTTGAAGCTGATCGATCACGATCTTGTCGTCAGGGGCGCGCACGGCCACAGCGCATTGATGGCGGCCGCGCATCATCACCCCTTCGAGAACGGCCTGGCCCCCGTAGAGGGAGGCCGGGGCGGAGGTCGTCGGATTGCTCATGGAGCGGCGCTAGCCAGCGATCTCTTCGTAGAAGCGGACGAAGGTCTCGATCCCGTTGAAGAACGTGGGCAGATGCTGCTTCTCGTTTGGCGCGTGCAGGTTGTCGTCCGGCAGCCCGAACCCGAGCATCATGCTGTCCAGGCCCAGCAGATCCTTGATGTGGCCGACCACGGGCACCGAGCCGCCGGTGCGGGCATACCTCGGCGCCTTTCCCCACACTTGCTGCAGGGCGCGTGCGGCAGCCGCAACGGGCGCCGAGTCCATGTCGATGATCGAGGGGCGGCAGCTGGCGTGCTCGAGGATGCTCCAGCTCACCGTCGGCGGCATGTGCTGGCGCAGGTAAGCTTCCAAAGAGGCGCGGATGGCCTGGGGTTCCTGGTCCGGCACCAGGCGCATCGAAACCTTGGCCATGGCCTTGGCTGGCAGGACGGTCTTGGAGCCCTCGCCGGTGAAGCCGCTCAGCAGTCCGTTGACGTCCAGAGTCGGGCGGGCGGAGGCGCGCTCGGTCGAGCTGTAGCCTGCTTCGCCGGCGAGCTGGGGGACGCCGGTCTGGGCAAGCCACCAGGCCTCGTCGGTGGGCAGCTTGGCCATCTCCTGGCGGTCACGGGCGGTGAGTGGACGGACGGCGTCGTAGAAGCCCGGCAGCTGGATCACACCCTGTGCGTCGCGCATGCCGGCGATCACCTGGCACAGAACCAGCGCCGGGTTGTCGACCGCGCCGCCGAACGTGCCAGAGTGCATGTCGGTCGATGGCCCCTGCACGTTGATCTCGAAATAGGCGAGGCCTCGCAGCGCAAGCGTCAAGGCGGGGGTGTCCGCCGCCAGGATGCCCGAGTCGCCATTCAGGCAGAAGTCGCTCTTGAGCAGCACCTGGTTGTGTTGGATGAAGGCCGGCAGGCTGGGCGAGCCGATCTCCTCCTCGCCTTCGAGCATGAACTTGAGATTGACCGGAAGGTCCCCGTTGTGCAGGATGGCTTCGACAGCGGACAAATGGGCCATCACCTGTCCCTTCATATCGGATGCGCCGCGGGCGTACAGGTTCTCGCCCTCGACGACCGGCTCGAAGGGATTGGTTCTCCATAGTTCAATCGGGTCGGTTGGCTGGACATCGTAGTGCCCGTAGAACAGGATGGTCTGCGCCGAAGGGCCGGCCTTCATCCACTCGGCATACACGACGGGATGGCGTGCCGTCGGCATGATCCGGGCGCCGTCAAACCCGAGCGACTGCAGTCGCTGAACAAGCCACTCGGCGGCGCGCTGCATGTCCGGGATGTGCTCTGGCAGGGTCGAGACCGAGGGGATGCGCAGCAGGTCCTGGAGCGATTGCAGCGCTTGCTCGCGGTTGGTGCGGGCGTAGGCGATGGCGTCATCGTAGCGACTCATTCGTCAGCACTCCCTTCGAATGCGTTGTGGGTGGGGCGCTTGCGCTTGGCCGATCCCGGAGCGGCAAGCCGCAGTCTTGCGCTGTCCGGCGACGACCCAGGTGATTATAGCCTTGGCTGGATTGGGCCGGAAGGAGGCGATTCCTTGAGGCCCGTCGGCAACCATGGTAGCCTCGGTCCGCGCAGTGCGGCACGACCGCCCTGTGGGGGTTGGACGGGCATCCCTGGCAACACCGCTGGATCTGCCGGATCTGAAGATCGTCCCTGTCAGCAGCCTTCATCCCCATGAGCGCTTCGATGCTTCGCGGGCTGAGCCGCTGGTGACGCGCCTGCGTACCGACGGCGTGCTGAAGAACCCGCCGGTTGTGCTCCCGTTGGGCCAGCGCACCGAGAGCTATGTGGTGCTCGACGGCGCCAACCGCACCGAGGCCTTTCGGGAGATGGGCACGCCGCATGTGGTGGTTCAGGTGGTGCATGCAGGGGACAACTCCGTCCGGTTGGAGACCTGGAACCACCTGCTGCGCTGCATCAGCCTCGAGGCGCTGTTCGGGGTGCTGATCGCCTCCCCTGAGCTGGCGCTGGTGCGATCTGATCTTGACCGGGCGACGTTCAACCTGAGCGCCGGCGCGAGCCTCGCCTACCTCAGCCTGCCTGGGGAGCAGACGTTCGAGATCGTCGGTGAGACGGAACCCCTTCGCTGGCGGGTGGAAAACCTGCAGCGCATCGTGGATGCCTACAAGGCACACTGTGAGATCGAGCGGATCAGTTCCGTTCAGGTTACGGGGCTGCACAAGCTGTACCCTGACCTGGCGGCGCTGGTGGTGTTTCCGCGCTTCGAGCTCGAGGATGTGGTGCGGGCGGTTGCGCAGGGTGTGCTGTTGCCCGCCGGCCTGACGCGCTTCCTTGTTTCGCCGCGGGCATTGCGCGTGAACTACCCCCTCGACCAGCTGGCATCCACGCGCACGGTCGAGCAGAAGCAGGAGGAGCTGGATCACTGGCTGCGCACGATAGTTGCTGCGCGCCGTGTACGCTTCTACGGCGAGGCAACCTACCTGTTCGACGAGTAGGCTTCGGTAGCGGCGGTTCGGATCCGGCCGATGCATTGGGAGGTGAGGGGTGGATCTGCACTGGGTTGAGCCCGAACAGGTGCCTTTGCCGCCCGACCAGGTGCGCGTGGTCAGGGCCGAGGCGACTCCGTACGCCGATGGACGGCGGGTGAAGGTCGGGGTTAGCCTGACGCCATTCCTGGAACGGCCGGACGTCGAATTGCGCATTGCCGATCCAGCAGGGGAGACGCTGGCCGAGGCTGACGTCGTCGAGTGCGTCGAACCTGAGTTCGAACTGACGCTGCATCTGCGGCACTTGCCGCCGAAGGCAATGCTATGCAGGCTGCACGTGAAGGTCGGCTACCCCGATCAGGGGATTGAATCGGCGTTGGCTGTGGACTTGCCTCTACCTGAGCCGATGGCCTGAAGGGCAACATCGGCAGTTCGCCGGATCGCCAAGTTGACCTATAATGCGCATGCCGCAGGTGAGCCTCCGGTCGCGGGGATCGGACGGCGGGAGGGTTACTTGCCTGCGGCGGGCAAGCCGGAGGGACCGTGCCCAGGCCGGACCCGCTCCACAAGCATCGAATTACGCCGCCTTCGTTCGACCGAACGAAGCTTCACCGCGTGCGTCTGGTCGACGCCCTCCTCGCCAACTTCGAGCGCAAACTGATCGTGGTGGCCGCGCCGGCCGGTTACGGCAAGACCACGCTGCTAGCGGACTTCGGCGCCCATTCGGAAGTCCCCACTTGCTGGATCCGGCTGACCTCGGCGGACCGCGACACCGTGCGCTTGGGAGAAGCGATCTGCGCCTCAATTGGGCAGCGCTACCGACGGTTCGCCACTCTCGCCAGGCAGGGCCTGGCGGGCCAGACAGCGGCGGCGGGCATCGCGCGAGGGATTGTCGACACGGTCCGGGAATCGATCCATGAGCCCTTCGCACTGGTGATCGACGATGTCCACCTGCTGAATGCCTCCCAACCGGCGTTGGATCTGCTCGACGTCCTGATTTCCGAACTGCCCGAACAGATGACGGTGGTCGCGGCAGGGCGGGAAGTGCTCGAGGTTTCGCTCGCCAGGCTGATGGCCGATGGCGATCTGGCGGGCTTCGGGCTGCACGACCTTGCCTTCACGGCTGAAGAGTTGATGGACCTGACCCGCCTGCAGGGCGGCGATGAGCTCAGCGCGGAGCGCGCCGAGTCGCTGATCCATGCCACGCGGGGCTGGATCACCGGCCTGCTGCTCACCGGGGGCGTCTCGGCGGCCCATGTGCGGGCATTCACCGACGGTGGCCAGCCGATGGTGTACGACTACCTGGCTTCGGTTGTGCTCGCCCAGCAGCCGGATGACATGCGCCGGTTCATGCTGGATGCCGCCTGCTTGCCGGTGATGACGGTGGAAGGTTGCGACTCGGTCTTGCGCCGAAGGGACAGCCGTGAACGGCTTCCGTGGCTGGTTCGCAAAGGCCTATTCGTCGCCGTCAGCGAAGACCGGGAAGCGACCTACGAATTCCATCCGCTCTTCCGGCAGTTCCTGCTGGACGCTGCGGAGCGGGAGGACCAGCGGCGGCTGATGCGCTTGCGCATGCGCGCCGCGGCCTATCTGGCACGCGCGGGGAGGATTGAAGAGGCCGTCGAGGCCTACCTGGACGCCGGCGCACGGATGCGCGCCGTCGGTCTGATGGAGAGCCACGTCCGGGAGATGGACCGTCGAGCGCACTATCAGACGCTCGAGCAATGGGTTGCCTGGGCGGACGAGTACGGCCTCAAGATGCCCGAGGCCTACATCCGGCTCGCCTGGCACGCCATCGAGCAAGCCAAGGAAGACGAGGCCCTGCGCCTGCTGACCAAGGGGCGCTCCCTGCTGGACAACGACGAGCCGAGCGAGCTGTGGTGCCTGGCGGAGTTTGTGGATTGCACGTTGGCGATGCGTCGAGGGGATGCGGTCGCCATGAACCAGATCCTGGATGGGGTTGTGCGCCGGAAGCTCGAAAACACGCCCGCCTGGGTCGATGCCGCTGTTCACGAGAATCGTGCCGCTGCGATTACCTATGCCGGTGAAGATGCTTCCATGGCTGAGGCGGAACTGCGGCAGGCGATCGAAGTGTATCGAGGGGAGGGGGATGAATTCCGCGAGGCGCGCGCCCTGACGACCCTGTTCAACTCACTGGGCCGGCAAGGCCGCAGTCTGGAAGGCGAGCCGTATATCCGCAAGGCAATGGGGATGCTCTCGGCTAGGTACCCGGGATCGGTGGACCACATCAACGCGATCAACAACTATGCGGTGGGGCTGCACGCCCGCGGGGAAATCGAGGAAGCGATGCGGTTGCTGCAGCAGGGGCTGCGGCAGGCACGCCGCTCTGGAAACGTCTACTCCGAAGGGCTGATCCTGCTGAGCCAGGCGGATTTGTTCAATGACCTCGGCCTGGCGGTCCAGGCAGCGGAGCTGTACGACCAAGGCATCCTTCGCTCGTCGCAGGCCAAGGCGCTGTGGTTGGTCCGCTATGGATGCTTGCTGGTCTGCTCTCTCCACCGCAAGCAGGGCAAGCTGGAGAGCGCTGCAGCGTGGCTGCACCGGGCAATCGCCGTGGAGAGCGGCCGATCGCAGTGGTCCGACATACAGGTTGAGACGGCGGCGCTGCTCAGCGCCGATGACCCGGGGCAGGCGATCCTGCGCTTGCAGTCCGTGCTGTCAGAGACAGAATGGAAACTGACCAGCGCTGAGCGGGCGCGTGCGATGTACCAGATGCTGCGCTGTCGCTGGCTGGCCGGCGACGTGGAGCAGGCGAGAGCGGAGGCGGTATTGCTTCTGGGATGGATCTCAGCCACCGGCAGCGCCCAGCCTGTTGCAGCCGAACTGTTGGCGGATGAAGGGCTGGTGCGCTCGCTGGATGTCGAATTGGGCTCCGACGCCGGCTGGAAGCAACTGCTCGCCAGAGTGCATCTGTTCCAGTCGGCGGCCAAGCGCTTCGGCGCCCCTCCAGCGGTGAACGCCCCACCGGACCGCCTGGTGGCACGCACGCTGGGGAGATCCGACCTGGCGCTGGGCGGTCGGACCCTGAGCGAGCTCAAGCCCTTGGCGCGCGAAGTGCTGTTCTTCCTGCTCGATCAGCGGCGGGTCGAGCGCGATGTGCTGCTCGAGCAGTTCTGGCCCGAGCATATGCCCGGGCGTCAGGCCGCCAATCTGCACATGGCGATCTATGGTCTCCGCCGGGAGCTCGGCAAGGACGCCATCTTGCTGGACGGGTGCGCCTACCAGCTGAGCAGTGCGATCAGTCTGGACTACGATGCCGATGCGTTCGAACACGCAGCCAGCCTGGCACAGCGCCTGGCGCCTGGAGATCCTCGTCGCCTGTTCGCCCTGACCGAAGCGGTGAACACCTACGGCGGAGCGTACCTCCCGGGCTTATCTTCCAGTTGGGTTCAGGACCGTCGGCGCGTGCTCGAGACTCGCTACCTCGACCTGCTCGCCGAGGCGGCAGACGAGGCGCTGATCTCGGCGCAGCCCGAAGCGGCCGCACGCTTCCTGCGCATGGGGTTGGATATCGATCCATTTCGGGATGATGTGCACCTGCGTTACCTGGAAGCGCTGGGGGAACTCGGTCGTCAGAGCGAGATCGTCTCCCACTATCGCGGCTACGTCCGCCTGCTCGCCGACGAGCTGGGCTTGGATCCCCCCGAGCCTATTCGCTCCCTCTACCAAAGGCTGATCAGCTAGCTCTGACCGGAAGGCAGCGGGCCGGCGAGGGCCGTGCCTTGCCGCGCGGCGCCACTCCGGCGCGCGGCACGAATCCTTCCTGCCAACCCCAATGCATATCTGGTGGCAATCAGCCCGGAGGCGACATATCTGGGGGGAAGCCGGGAGCGCTGGGACCGAGGTACCCGCCCATTGTCCGCCGTCTGCGGGTAGCTTATGAGGGATCGCAACTCATGCCCTGGGCTGTGGCCACGCCCCGGGCGTATTCGGATAGGAGGACTCAATGCCAGCAAATGACGGCGGCGGCAACTGACCTGGCCGCGCGCCCAGGGAAGCAGCAGCCACGCGCAAGCGACTGCTGAGATTGATGGGAGGCGAAGAGATGCCCATTCAAGTACTTGATCGACTCGTCGCACGGAGCATCGCCAACGGCTCATGGCGAGGGCAATTCGACCGGAGACAGCTGGCCCGGGATCTGGACGAGCTCGACGCGCCGATTGAGATCCGCCAGACGCTCGAGTCACTCTCGGCGCCGACCTGGGAGGGCTTTGTGCGCGGTGCGTATCATTGCCTGCGTGGCCTGGAACAGGCGCTGGAGCTGCCGGCGATGCCGTCGGCGCTGGATGGATTGCAGCCAGTCCGCGTGATTGACGAACAGGTCGCCTAAGACGCAGCCGCGCCCGGGGAGCGCGGTTTGGCGGGTCTGCGAAACATCCTGTTGAGGGTGGGCCGAGGGCGAGGGCTATAATCGCCGGAGGGGCGACACCGGATGGCGGGCATGCAGCCTGCACGCGGGGATCACGATTCTTCCTGCAATGGCGCAGGGCGCGCTGCGCGACGGCGGCCTGGTTCCAGGCTGCTTCGGCGCGCCTTGGCCGTGCTGATCCCGGTTGCAGTCTTACTGTGCGGGGCGATGACTCTTGCCGCCGCTTTCGCCGCCAACGCCAGCGGTGCGCAGCAGGTGCTGCAGCCGACAGCCGTGGAGAGTGCATCACCGGAGAGCCCAGCCGCGGCAACGCTCGCAGCCGCCTTTCCGCCAAATCCCTCTCCATGGGGCTCGCTGGTCCTGGACGTCCGGGAAGGCGGATGGGATCAGTTGTGGGCCTATCGGCCGGGCGCCGCCGGGCTGGCGCCTGTCGCCTCCGGAGAGTGGAACGATCGGCACCCAGCTGCCTCTCCGGATGGCAGCGCCATCGCTTTTTCCTCCGACCGGGACGGCGCGTGGGACGTCTACATTCTGGACCTGGCATCGAGCGCAGTTCGGCGCGTGACCGAAACGCAGGCCTACGAGGGCTGGCCGTCGTGGTCGCCTGACGGGCGCTGGCTTGCCGTAGAATCGTATGCTGACGGCGATCTGGACATCTGGGTGCTCTCGGTTGATGGCTCCTCGCCGCCCATCCAGCTGACGAACGAGTCAGGTGCCGACACTTCGCCAGCGTGGGATCCGCAAGGGCGCCGCATCGCCTTCATCTCCGACCGATCCGGCCAGCCGGACCTGTACCTGGCGGACCTCGACCTCGTAGACGAAGGCCGCTTCCGCAACCTGAGCCGGACCGCAGATGCCGCCGAGCGAGACCCGGCTTTCAGTCCAAGCGGGGAGTCGCTGGCCTTCGCCTCAACCACAGATGGTATCGACCGCTTGCTCGTGATGGACATCGCCGGCGGGCAGGTGTCCGAGATCGGGCAGGGCGTGGCGCCCACCTGGTCGCCCGATGGCAGGGTGGTGGCGGCAACCCTCCGCGGGCCGAACCGCGCCTGGTCGGCTTTCTACCCGATCGAGCCGGGAGGAGGAATCCCCCCATCCCTTCCCGCGGCGGCTGCCCGGCAGCGAGCGGCGTGGCTGCCGGACGGAAGCTGGACTGGGCTGCCTGCCGTGCCGCCTGCTGCTCAGGTCGCCCGACCTGAAGTGGACCTGGCGCGTGCGGATCTGGCGGTGCTCCCCGGGGTGCAGCCGCAAGGTGCACAGCTCTCGGAGCGCGCGGTGCTGGCTTTCACCGAGCTCCGACAGCGGGTGGCCACGCAGGTTGGGTGGGATCTGCTGTCCAGGCTGGCGCATGCCTTTGTCGGCGTCAATGATCCACTGCCGCCAGGTTGGCAGCACCAGAGCTGGCTGCAGACCGGCCGCGCATTCTCCTTCGCCGTGGATCCGTATCGCGCCGGGTGGGTTGAGATCGTGCGCCAGGATGTGGGAGCCGAGACCTACTGGACCGTGTACCTGCGCGCGGCGGTGCAAGACGGCAGCGCCGGCGGGCCGCTGCGCGAGAGGCCGTGGGACCTGGATGCCCGATACCGCGGCGATCCGCCGGTATATGATCAAGGCGGAGCGCCCAAGCCGGCGATACCGGCCGGCTACTATATCGACCTGACCTCGTTGGCCGGCGACCTCGGGTTCGAGCGCCTGCCGGCCCTCTCCAACTGGCGCCAGTACTACCCGGGTGCACGCTTCAATGAGTTCGCGCTTCGCCAGGGGCTGTCCTGGGAGCAGGCGATGCTCGAGTTGTACCCGCCGGCGGCGATCGCCACACCCACACCATTCCGCACGCCGACCCTGACGCCGACGCCGACCCGCCGTCCGACTGCAACTCCATCATGGTTGCGCTGGCGCACGCCCACGGCCGCGGTATTCCCCACGCTCGCCCCCACGGCGACGCTGCCATGAACGGGAGCGGCATGCGCCAGCTTGCCCTGCTGGCGCTGTCCGGGGCTTTCGCCGCGGCGGGTTGCGCCCCGGCACCGGCCCCCCAGCCACTGGCTCCGACAGCCGCACCCACCCGCC
>JBFYRF010000186.1:0-3341 GCA_041302385.1 Anaerolineales bacterium
AGCTGGCGGCCGACATGATGGTCGGCACCGCGCCCACAGGATTCGGCCACGAGTACGCCCCGACCCACTATATCGACGCCTGGCTCGCTCTCACCGAGCCCGCGGGCTGGAGCGAGGCGGAACTGGAACGGCTGCGGGGTCTGTTCGGGCAGTAGGGGCCTCTGACCCGGTCAGGGGCCGATCGGCGCATTGCAGTGCCTTCTCGGTTTCATGGAGTCTGAGGGAAACGCGATACCTTCTGCTCGCCCTGTTCGCAGTCGCCCTTGCGGGCTGCGATGATGTCAGGCTAGGGCTGAACAGCCGGGACACTCGCCCCCGCAGGCTCAGCTTCCACCGCGGCCCAGCCCGAGGCAATGTCGACGATGTGGGCAATCGCGGGAGGCTCGGGGTCACTCGGAGCAAAGCGCGCGAGCATTCCACGGTGCGAGGCGGGAACGAGGACCGGTGGCGGTGCGTCACGAATCGGCAGCGATGCCACTGGAACCACCCCATCGCCCAGCCCGTCACCGAGTTCCGACCACCAGGCGCGCAAGGCGCTCGCCAGCTCGGAGGAGACCAGCTCGTCACCGATCGATTCCAGGCCGGCGGTCATGTAAGGCGGAGGTTCCAGCAGAATGCCTCCGATGATGCGCACGGGAACCCGCGCCGGCCACTGCCGCTCGTCCATCTGCCGCAGGAAAGCGCTGCCGGGCCGCAGATCGATCTTGGCTGCGCCGGTTCCGTCCCGCAGGCCCGCAAACAACGAGAAACGCCTGTCCGTATCCGGTGCCAGCCCTTCCCGAAGCTCCAGCCATACCCTCAGCCGGGCCCATTCAGAACCCTGGTTGGGCGTGCCTGCGAGAATCACTCCGGCGACGGCCGGCCCGCCGACAGCAGGGGCCGCGCCCTCCGGGTGGCGCAGGCGTGACACGAAATCCCGCACGACCAAGCCTCCCATGCTGTGCCCGACGAGCACCACCGGACGGTCGGGTTCCAGTTGCGGCCAGTGCTCGGCCAGCAGGTCGGCACTGCGGTCGATGCCCTGGTCATTCGGGTAGCGGAACTCCCAGACTTCGAAACCGGCTTCTCCCAGGGCTGGAACGAGATCGTCCCAGAGGCTCCCCGGCTCATCCAGGCCATGCACCAGGACGACCGGGGGAGCCGTGCCAGCGGCCGTCTTCGAGAATCGCGGAAAGAGTCCGTACACGCCGGAAGCGGGACCCATTTCTTCCGGGAACCATTCGTGCAACTGCTCCTGTACCAGCACGCGCAGTTCCCGTTCCCCCTGCGGGTGGCTCTCCGCCCACCAGGTCCAGAGCACGGTGAGCAGAGCGGAAAGAAGCACGAGCGAAACGACCAGCCTGAACCGGATTCGCATGCGGGGCCCCTGGCGACTCATGGGCATGCCCACGCGGAAGCCGACCCAGGACCCCGCACCGCGCGTTCCAAGCAACCGCCAGGCCTTCGATGCGGGCCCTTCGAATACCTGCCCCGAAGGGCCACGTCGGGACGGGAGCGCTCAATGGGACAGCGCGCGATCGATCCCCTCACGCATGACCTCCTCGAGAAAAAGTGTATCTGCTGCTCGGTGACCACGTAAGGGGCATCAGGTAACCAAGGTTTCCAAGCGGCCGCAACCTCATCCTCGATCAGGCAGCTCTGCCCGCTCAAGCAGGCGGAGGCTCAAAGAGCTCGTTGGCTATCTGCCGAGCCAACTGCTGCACCGCGGTTCGAATCGCCTCGCCCGGAGGGTCACCCGGACTCGCCGCAGCAATTTCAATCCCGTAAAGATCGACCCGCCCCGGGAGGCTGCCGAGTTCGCGCGCCAGCACCAACGCGGCCAGCACGCCGAAGCCGTGGCTGGACAGCCCGCCACGGTATGCCGGCCAGTCCTGCTGACCGAAACGCCGGATCGTTCCAATCGCATCACCGCTCTGCATGGCGTCGATGAGGACGACGTGGTTTGCGGATTCGAATCTTGCGACGAGGTTGGCGCCAGGGCGGTCGAGCTTGTCGACGACGACGCCCGCGATGCTGTCAGCCCCCATTTCCTTCAGGGCGTTGGCGACGAGCCAGCCGGCCTGATCGTCGCCCGACGGCGAGCCGATGCCGAGAATCAGCATGCGACTCACGTACGCTCGACGTTCAGGCACAGGAAATGCGTGGCGCAGGAAATGCAGGGGTCGTAGTTGCGGATGATTTTTTCGCAGTGCAGGCGCAGGGCCTCATCCGGATGGTCGAGGCCGAAATTGAGCAGCGACAGCCGCAGGTCCTCCTCGATGCGGCCCTGATTCTGGCTGGTCGGCGGCACGATGCGCGCGTTGACCACGCGACCGTCGCCGTCCATTTCGTAGCGATGCCAGAGCAGGCCGCGCGGTGCCTCGGTACAGCCGGTGGCGATGCCGGCGCGCGGGGTGACCGGCCCCCAGGGCGAGTCCGGCACCTCATAGGCGTCAAGCAGGCGCAGGGCTTCCTGCAAAGCCAGCAGGATTTCCACCGCCCGCGCCAGCAGGCTGTGGAAGATGTTGCGGCTCGGCAGCTCAAATCCGACATCATCGAGCAGCGCCTGGACATTTGCCGGCAGGCGATCGCGGTTGAGGTTGAGGCGCGCCAGCGGACCGACCAGGTAGGGCTTGCCATGATAGGTACTGAACAGCGCGGTGGAATGCAACTCGTGCTGTTCGGCGAAGTGTTCGTCGTAGGCCTCCGCCCCGATCAGCAGTCCATCGCTGGCGGCGATGTCGCCGGTCTCGATGGCATAGCGATCAGGATGATGCATGCCGACCGAAACGAATTCCTGGTCATCTGGCGGCATCGGAATCGCGGCCGCCCAGCGGATAAGCGCTTCGGCTTCCGGCAGCGCGGCGCGCAGCTTGTCGCGCATCGCTTCGATGCGGGCCAGCGACGGCGCGCCGTGGAAACCGCCGATCCGCACCCCGACCGGGTGCACCGAACGCGCGCCGAACAAGTCCATCAGCTCGTTGCCAAGCCCCTGGATATGCAGGCCGCGGCGTACTTCGTCGGGCGCGATACGGGCTAGTTCGATGGCGTTGCCGCAGCCGAAAAAGTCCGGTGCCGCCAGCAGGTGGATGTGCAGGCTGTGGCTCTGGATCCATTCACCGCAGTAGAACACCCGCCGCATGGCGCGCGCCCACGGGTCGAGCTCGACGCCGAACAGCTTTTCCAGCGCCTGCGCAGCCGTGACCTGATAGGCGACCGGGCAGATGCCGCAGATGCGCGCCACCATGTCGGGGATTTCGGTGTAGGGGTGGCCTTCCAGGAATTTCTCGAAGAAGCGTGGCGGCTCGAAGATGCGCAGACGCAGCTCGGCGATCTCGCCATTGTCGATGCGCAGGTCGAGC